>NZ_JBDNTB010000002.1:0-82355 GCF_047719395.1 Propionibacterium sp. | reverse complement strand
CGCTGTCCTGTGACACAACACCCGCGCCGGGGGGGGGGGTGTATGGGTTGGGATAAGGTGTGCTCGCCGGCCTTTCCCCCTCCCCCGGCGCGTGAAGCGTCCACGGCTGCGCGCAAGACGGCCATCACCTCGTGCCCCTCCACCCGAGGCAGTGTGTGCCTGCCCGACTCATCGGGGATCGAGCCGTTGAGCACCGCGGACAGGTAGGGTTCGTCGATCTGCACGGCAACCGGCCCGGAGGCGATGGCCTGCAGATGGGACGCATGCTCGGCAATCGCCGATGTCCAGGCCTGGGCGATGTCGCGGCGGGCACCCTCGTCGGCGATGCTGCGCCCTCCCCGGGGCAGATCGATGCACGCGCCCAGCGTCCAGGGACCCGCCACTGTCACCGTGAGCGTGCCCGTCCAGTTCGGCAGATTCTCCGCCAGGACATCGATGTCGTCGGCGAGCATGCGCCGGGCCCGGCGGGCCACCAACGAGGGGCCGAGGCAGAGCCGCCATCCGGACGGCTGCAGGTCGAAGGGCAGATCGTCCAGCAGGCACATGGTGCGCGGAATCATCTGGGCGTGCGGCCCTCGGTCGGGAAGCTCAGGCAGCGGCGCACGATCGGGCAGCAGGTCCAGCACTGTGCGGATCGTGGCGGCCATGTCGGTTCCGGAGAAGGAGCCGAGCGCGGTGGCGATCACTGCGGCACGGCCTGTATCGGGGGGAGCACGTCCTGTATCGGGGGGAGCACGTCCTGTTGTGTCAGGAGTACCCGCGGCAACGGGTCTTCTGGGCGCCGCTCTCTGCGGTGACTCGTGGACGAGCATCGCAGCGTTCTCACCATGACATCGACCTCCCCGCGGTGGCACCTGCATCCGCATTGTCTTCGACGATTCTTCACCATCCAAGCCCTCCGGCGAGCTCGTGATCGGTTCTCCCCCCTCATGAATGGGGCTCGCACAGTCAAGATAGTGCGCCACCCTGATGACTTGGTCATCCCGGTCGCCACTGAATCGTGCAGATAAGCTGACGCCCGACCGGAGTGAACCGCCCGGACGCCCAGATCTCCTTGTGAGCAGGCATCCGACTGTCGAGAAAGCATGATGCATGACTGAAATGACACGCACGCAGGTGTCCGGAGCACTCGGGGCTCGTCTGACGGACACCGGCTGCAGGTTCGGGTTGTGGGCCCCCCGGGCGGAAAGGGTCGAGCTTGAGTTGGTTGACACCAACGGCCAGGAACAGAGCACCATCGACATGACAGGAGACGGTGGTGTCTGGACCGCCGAGGTGTCCGGCGTGAAGGCCCAGCAGCGCTACGGTTTCCGTGTTCACGGTGAATGGGACCCCGACAAGGGTCTGCGCGCCAATCCAGCCAAATTGCTGGTGGATCCCTATGCCCGGGCCATCACTGCGGGGGTGGACTACAAGGGCCCAATCTTCGATCACGTATCCGGCGACTTCTACACCCGCGACACGCGCGATTCGGCGGCATCGGTGCCACTCTCGGTGGTGGTGGCTGATACTCCTGCTCCCGAAGCCATTGCGCAGCGGCGCCCCATGGAGGACTGCGTCATCTATGAGACGCATGTGAAGGGTCTCACCAGGCTTCACCCTGACGTGCCCGAGCACCTGCGCGGTCACTATGCAGGTATTGCATATCCGGCGGTCATCGAACATCTCAAGGAACTCGGCATCAACACCATCGAATTGCTGCCGGTGCACCACTTCGTCTCCGAGCCCTTCATCATCGGCCGTGGCCTGTCGAACTACTGGGGCTACAACACGCTGGGCTACTTCGCTCCGCACGCCGCCTATTGCTCGGTGGGTACCGAGGGGGACCAGGTCGTGGAATTCAAGTCGATGGTCACCGCCCTGCACAGGGCAGGCATCGAGGTCATCCTCGATGTGGTCTACAACCACACCTGCGAGGGCAACCACGAGGGACCAACCCTCAGCTTCCGTGGAATCGACCACCAGGGCTACTACCGACTCACCGATGACCTGCGCAATGACTACGACGTCACCGGGTGCGGAAATTCCGTGGACACCGCGCACGTCGATGTGCTGGCACTGGTGATGGACTCGCTGCGCTACTGGGTCACCGAGATGGGAGTGGACGGATTCCGATTCGATCTGGCAACCACCCTGGTGCGCGATGAGGACCACCAGGTGAATTTCGATCATGAGTTCCACCGTCAGGTCGAGACGGACCCGGTGCTCAAGAACATCAAGATGATCGCCGAGCCCTGGGACATGGGCCCCAATGGCTATCAGGTGGGGGCCTGGGGCCCCCGGTGGAGCGAGTGGAACGATCGCTATCGCGGATACATGCGTGACTACTGGCGCTCCATGGTGCACGGCGTCGACGAACTGGCCACACGTCTGTCAGGCTCGGCCGACACTTTCGACTACAACGGCAGGGCGCCGGCGAGCACGATCAATTTCATCGATGCCCACGACGGTTTCGCGCTTCGTGACCTCGTGAGCTACAACGGCAAGCACAACGAGGCGAATGGGGAGAGCAACCGGGACGGCTCCAACGACAATCGGTCCTGGAACTGCGGCGCGGAGGGCGAGACCGACGATCCTGCTGTCAATGCACTGCGTCACCGTCAGATACGGAATCTGTTCACCTCGTTGATCCTGTCCGATGGAGTACCCATGTTCTGCGCGGGCGACGAGATGGGGCGTACCCAGCATGGCAACAACAATGCCTACTGTCAGGACGGGCCCATCAACTGGCTCGACTGGGGACTTCTCGACCAGTGGCGAGATGTCTACGACCTCACCAAGGCCCTGCTTGAGCTGCGAAGGGAACATCCTCTGCTGCGCGCCACTGAATATCGGCACCGGCATGACATCGTGACGCCCGTTGGTCTGTCCCTGATGCGCCCCAACATCGGCTGGCTGAGCGGTTCGGGCGGCGAGATGGGTGACGGTGACTGGGGTGACGGTTCGCGCCGGCTGCTCGGGATGTACGTCTCCGACGAGTCCGACACGGCATTCCTCACCTGGTACTACTCCGGCGACCAGCCGACCCAGGTTGTGCTTCCTCCGCTTGCCTGGGGACAGCACTTCCAGGTGGTCGCCACGAGCGCGGTTGCAGGGGAGCTTCCCGCCACCGAATTCGAACCCGGGCAGAGCTTCACGATGCCCGGCCGCACTGTCGTCGTCATGAAGGTCACTGTCACCTCGGCCGAGCAGGCCGAGGCAGAGCTCGACGCCAAGGTGGAGGCATCGGCGAAGGCTGCCGACGATGCGAAGGCTGCAGCGGACGAGGCTGCTCGGACTGCCTCTGATGCGTTGGCCCAGGCGGATGCAACGAACGAAGTGGCCGAGCGCACCCGGGCAGAGGCAGACGAGCAGACGCGTCTGGCTGATGAGGCTCGGGCCAGAGCCGATGAGGCGGCCAGGCAGGCCGGCGAGGCGCAGGGGGTGGCAGACTCCGCAGCGCAGGCGGCGAACTCCGCGCAGGCCGATGCCGAGGCGAAGGCCAGGACGGCGGAGGAGTTGAAGGGAATGGCCGAGGCGAAGGCCGCGGCCGATGCGCAGGCTGTGGCGGATGCGCAGGCCGAGGCGGATGCGCAAGCTGCCGCTGATGCGCAGGCCGAGGCGGATGAGAAGGCCAAGGCTGCCGCTGATGCGCAGGCCGAGGCGGATGAGAAGGCCAAGGCTGCCGCGAAAACCGCGCAGCCCAGGTCTGCGCGGAAGACCCGGGGCGGGCGGTCTCATCCCAGGCAGTCGAAGAAGTCTGATCCGGACCAGGACTAGTCGTCATCTGGTCCCTGCCCGGTCGTGGCACGGGCCTGGGTGTGCGACACCCTCGCCGCCGGTGTGACGCCGAGACTGTGCGCCTCTCACGATGCCGTTGTCTGTGGCCTCATCGGGGGTCTCGCCGTGCTGCTTGCTGTCGTCATTCCTGAAGTACCCACGGTTCACGCGGTTCACGCTGTGACAACCGTTGTTCGCAGATTTGGCGGTGTTTCAGCCGGGGGAAACTGCTGTCCTCGGAGCCCGTGGAAGGTAGCGTGGTGTCGTGTCCAGCAGAAACAGGAAGCAGCGCCGCCCTGTCCCCCAGCCGATCCGTCCAGTGCGTGGATCATCGAAGGATCTTGAGCCTTCCTCGCACGATGACGAGACGGTGCCATCTGCGGAGGTTGGAGACCATGACGTCGTCGCACCCACCACGGTGATGGACGAGGCTGCGCGGACTCAGCGAACCCTCGCCGAGCGCGAAGATGCTGTTGCTGTTGAAACACCGATCGCCACCCCTGAGCCCCGGCACCCGGCATCCTGTCGACCCGCACCCGATGGCTTCGGGCGCATCCCGATCCACAATGTGTGGCCGGTCTTGGACGGCGGTGCTTATCCGGCGAAGGCCACCGAGGGCGAGACGGTCGATGTGGGCGCCAACATCTTCCGCGAAGGCCACGACCTGCTCGCCGCATCAGCGATCGTCACCGATCCGGACGGTGTCGAGCAACGCACTGAGATGTGGCAGGTCGAACCGATGGGTCTCGACATCTGGCGTGGCCAGATCACTGTGGGCGATCCCGGTGACTACACATTCCGCATCGAGGCCTATGACGACCGGTGGGGCACCTGGCGGCACAATGCCTCCATCAAACTGGGACTCGGCATCGACACGGCGCTGGTGTGCGCCCAGGGTGGCGTCCTTCTCGATGAAGCCACTCAGGCTGCCCACGACGCCCACGACGAGGTGGCCGAATGGGTGCTCGCAGAGGCGTCCTGGCAGCTCGACCAGAAGGCCTCCACCGAACAACTCGTCTCGGTTGCCACGCGTGAGGACCTGCACGCACTCATGGTGGACTGGTGCCCGCGCCACCTGCTCACCCCCACCCGGGACTTCCCCCTGGTCGTGCACAGGCGCCGCGCGCAATTCTCGGCGTGGTACGAGTTCTTCCCGCGTTCCATCGGGGCCGTGCAGCACGAGGACGGCTCCTGGACCTCGGGCACTCTGGCATCCAGCGAGGCGATGCTCGACCGGATCGCCGCGATGGGCTTCGATGTGGCGTACATCCCCCCGATCCACCCGATCGGGCACTCCTTCCGCAAGGGAGCGAACAACACCCTTGAGGTGGGCCCGAATGATCCTGGGTCGCCGTGGGCGATCGGATCAGCAGAGGGCGGTCACGACGCGGTGAACCCAGAGCTGGGCACCATGGATGATTTCGACCATTTTGTGGCCCACGCCCATGACCTCGGTCTCGAGGTGGCATTGGATTTTGCGCTTCAGGCCTCCCCCGACCATCCGTGGGTGCAATCCCATCCGGAATGGTTCACCACCAGGCCTGACGGCACGATCGCCTATGCGGAGAATCCGCCGAAGAAGTACCAAGACATCTACCCAATCAACTTCGACAACGATCCGGACGGCATCTATGCCGAAGTACTGCGCCTCATGGAATTTTGGATCGGTCATGGCGTGACCATATTTCGGGTGGACAATCCGCACACCAAGCCGATCAACTTCTGGGCCTGGATTTCTGAGAAACTGCATGAGCGCCACCCCGAGGTGCTGATGCAGGCGGAAGCCTTCACCAAGCCGGAGATGATGCACGCGCTGGCCGAGGTGGGCTTTCATCTGTCCTACACCTACTTCACCTGGCGAAACACCAAGCAGGAGCTCGGGGATTATCTGTGGGAGCTGAGTCACGACACGGTGGCCTATCTGCGTCCCAATTTCTTCACCAACACACCCGATATCAATCCGATATTCACCCAATCCGGAAATCCGGCTGCCTTTGCCATCAGGACCATCTTGGCGGCCACAATGTCCCCCGCATGGGGTGTTTATTCGGGTTTTGAATTGTTCGAGCATGCGCTGCTTCGTCCTGGTGGTGAGGAATACCTGGACTCCGAGAAGTATCAGTTCCGACCTCGTAATTTCGATTCCCAGCCCAATCTGAACTCACTGATGGGCAAGCTCAACGCGATCCGCAATGCGCATCCGGCTCTGCAGCAGTTGCGGCACACCCAGGTACTGGCCACCGACTCCGACCAGCTGTTCGCCTTCTCCAAGCGTGACGGCGAGGATCGCATCGTGGTGATCGTCTCCCTCAATCCCGACGAGACAGTTGACGGCACCGTGCATCTCGACATGGATGCCCTGGGACTCGGCTGGGACGGTGGGCTGATGGTGCACGATGAACTCACCGACGAAGAATTCGCGTGGGGCTCGCAGGCCTATGTACGGCTCTGGCCCGCCAAGCCCGCCCATGTGCTGACCATCCGTCCGCTCTGAATCACACCGGAAAGCACCTTGTCATCTCTGCATTCACCCTATGCAAGAAAGTACAGCCAATCGTGAGCAACGAACACGCCGCAGATCCAGGACTCGATGAGGAACTGGTAGGCGCCGAGGCCCAGGCCAGCGAGGACGAGCTTTCCCGTCTCGAAATGGCGCTCAGCCTTGTGCAGCCCGCTGGTGCCATCGACTACTCGCAGGACAAGGAATGGTTCCGTACCGCCGTCTTCTACGAGGTCATGGTCCGCTCGTTCGCCGATTCCGATGGCGATGGCATCGGCGACCTTGCAGGACTCACCGCCCGCCTGGACTATCTGCAGTGGCTCGGTGTCAACTGCCTGTGGCTGCCGCCCTTCTTCGATTCCCCGATGGCCGACGGCGGCTACGATGTGTCGAACTATCGGGCCATCCAACCCGACATCGGTACCTTGAGTGAATTCGGTGAATTCATCGACAAGGCGCACGATCGGGGCCTGCGCATCATCATCGATTTCGTCATGAATCACACCTCGGACCGCCACCCCTGGTTCAAGGCCTCCCGCGAGGATCCCACAGGACACTACGGTGACTTTTACGTGTGGCGTGACAAGCCGGATGACTATTCCGATGCCCGAATCATCTTCCTCGACACCGAAACCTCGAACTGGACCTACGATCCGGTGCGCGGTCAGTACTTCTGGCATCGTTTCTACTCACACCAGCCAGATCTCAATTACGAGAATCCCAATGTGCTCAATGAAATGCTGGATGCACTGCGTTTCTGGCTCGGTTTCGGGGTGGATGGTTTTCGACTGGATGCGGTGCCCTACCTCGTGGAGCAGGAGGGCACGAATTGTGAGAACCTGCCCGGCACCCATGACATCCTCAAGAAGGTGCGCAAGATGGTCGAGGAAGAATTCCCCGGCCGGATTCTGCTGTGCGAGGCCAACCAATGGCCGCAGGACATCGTGCACTATTTCGGTGACGGCGACGAATGCCAGATGGCCTTCCAGTTCCCAGTCATGCCCCGTCTTTACATGAGCCTGAAGCGCCATACCCGGGAAGCCATCACCACTCTGCTTGCCTCCACCCCGTCCATCCCGGACGGCTGCCAATGGGGCACCTTCCTGCGCAATCACGACGAGCTCACTCTCGAGATGGTCACCGAGGACGACCGTCAGTACATGTGGCGCTCCTACGCACCTGAACCCAGGATGAGGCTCAACCTCGGTATCCGGCGCAGGCTCGCGCCGCTGATGGACAACGACCCCGCAAAGATCCGGCTCATGCACGCCATGGTGCTGTCCCTGCCAGGTTCGCCCGTGCTCTACTACGGCGACGAGATCGGCATGGGGGACAACATCTGGTTGCACGACCGCGATGGTGTGCGCACCCCGATGCAGTGGACGTCGGCACCCTCGGCCGGTTTCTCCAGCCAGGACCCGGACAAGTTCTTCCTGCCCCTGCTCTCCGATCCCCCCTACACGCCCGCCGATGTCAATGTCGCCGACCAGATCGACGATCCGTCCTCGCTGTTGTTCTGGTTGCGCTCCATGCTGAGCACGCGCAAGGCCTATCCGGTCTTCGGGCTGGGCGATTTCACTGACATGGGCGGCGAGAATGATGCCGTCCTGGGCTTCTTGCGCTCCTGGAAACGGCCTGATGACAAGGGATATCAGCGAATCCTTTGCCTGAACAATCTGTCCGGGAAGGATCAGGAGGTGCTGCTGTACCTCTCTCGTCTGGTGGGCAGGGTGCCGAACTCGCTGCTGCGCTCGGAGGAGCTGGAGCCGATCGCTGCGGACGGTGAATTCCACTACAGACTTCCCGCCTGGGGCTTCGCCTGGCTGGATGTCAGCGATCCGGTGGAGCAGGAGGAGGCCAGATGAACGCCGCCACGCCGATGGCAGAGATGACCGAGGACCCTCGCTGGCTGCACGCATCCACGGCTCGATGGTTCGCCGGCAAGGGACGCCGAGGCATACCGGCGTCCATCACGTCTCTCGACTGGTTCGGCTCCCCCGCAGAGGGCGAGCCGGCGGTGCGCAGCGAGATCCTCACCGTCGACTACCCGGATGGCACCCAGGAGTACTACCAGTTGCTGCTCAGCTACCGAACCGAGCCCTACCAGCCGGCTGTGCTGGGGCGCGCAGCCGAGCCTCGGCTGGGTTGGGTGCATGATGCCACGCACGATCCGGAAGCCCTTGAGGTGGTGCTGGACGCGCTGCGGGCTGACGGTCGGCAAGGTGATCCAGGCGCCGCTGACAAGAACTGGTCGGCACACCTGGTTCGATCGGACATGCTGGCCGGGTCACTTCCTGCGCGTCCGTTCAGTGGCGAGCAGTCCAACAGCTCATGCTTCCTCGGTCACACGGCGCTGGTGAAATTCTTCCGACGCCTGGAGCCGGGCCGCAATATCGACATCGAAATGCACGAGGCCTTGGGCCGGCTCGGGGTGAGCGATGTCGATGAGTTGTACGGCTGGGCCGATGCGGCACTGCCCATTCCAGCGGAATCCCCCGGCACGTCCCGCCGTGCCGATCTGCTCATGCTGAGCGAGCAATTACACGTTCAGGATGAGGGCTGGCCGTTGGCCATCGCGGCAGCGGAAAAGGGTGAGGACTTCACCGCGCAGGCCAGTGCCCTGGGGGAAGCTCTCGCCCGGGTGCACACCGCGCTCGCGCAGACCCTGCCCACCGGTGAACTCGACTGTGATGCCGTGGCCGTCACGATGACCGCGCGTCTCGACCAGGCCATCGTGCAGGTCCCGGCTCTTGGGCCATGTCGGGAGCAGATCGCCGAACTCTTCAATGCCCTGCGCGGGCGCCGTTTGCCCGCCCAGCGCGTGCACGGCGATTTTCATCTGGGACAGACATTGTTCACCACGAGCGGGTGGAAGATCATCGATCTGGAGGGGGAGCCGATGAAGTCCTTCGCCGAACGTGCGACGCTGGATTCAGTGTGGCGCGATGTCGCCGGGATGGTGCGCTCCTTCGGCTACGTGGCCGCCACCGGCAACGCTGGGAGCGCCTGGGCGCACGATTGCATCCAGGCTTTTGAATCCGGGTACTGCGGGATTGCCATGACGACGCCCGACACCGATACGCTCACTGCATATGTGGTGGACAAGGCCGTCTACGAGGTGGTCTACGAGACCAGCAACAGACCCGACTGGGTTCACATACCGATGGATGCCCTCATGGAGATCATCGGTTCGGGTATCAGCGCACGAACAGGAAGGCCAGACAATGGCGCATGACAAGTTCGGGAATCTGACGGGTTGGGATCTGGAGGGTTTCCACAGCGGCGGCGACACAGAGGCGTGGCGCCGGCTCGGAGCTCATACGGTCACCGTGCACGATGATGAACGCGGTGATCTGGAAGGCACTCGATTCGCGGTCTGGGCACCCAATGCGCAACGAGTGCAGCTCATCGGCGACTTCAACTGGTGGCAGGGCGATGACATGGAGCTCATCCCCGGCAGCGGAGTCTGGGGTCTGTGGAAGGAGGGCATCGGGCCGGGCACGAAGTACAAGTTCAAGATCCAGGACCGCGAGGGTTACTGGCACGAGAAGTTCGATCCCTATGCCTTCCGTGGTGAACTGCCGCCCTACAACGCCTCGATCGTCTACGAGTCCGAGCACGAGTGGGCGCCCTCCGAGGATGAATGGCTGAAGCGACGCGCCGAGGTGGATTCCTATCACTCCCAGATGAGCATTTACGAGCTGCACCTGGGCTCCTGGCGCAAGACACTGGACTACCGCCAGCTTGCCGAGGAATTGCCCGAGTACGTGAAGTGGATGGGATACACCCATGTCGAGTTGATGCCCGTCATGTCCCACCCGCTCATCGAATCATGGGGTTACCAGGTCACCGGTTACTACGCTCCAGATGGCCGGCTCGGTTCGCCGGACGATCTGAGGGTGCTCATCGAAGCACTGCATGCCGCAGGCATCGGCGTCATCCTCGACTGGGTTCCGGGACACTTCCCCAAGGACGAATGGGCACTCGGCCGCTTCGACGGCACCGCGCTGTACGAGCACGCCGATCCACGCCAGGGCGAGCAGCCCGACTGGGGAACCTATGTCTTCAACTACGGCCGCAACGAGGTGAAGTCCTTCCTCATCTCCAATGCGCTGTACTGGATCTCCGAATTCCACATCGACGCGCTGCGCGTCGACGCCGTGGCTTCGATGCTCTACCTCGACTACTCCCGCAAGGAGGGCGAGTGGGTGCCGAACATCTACGGCGGCCGGGAGAACCTGGAGGCCATCGACTTCCTGCGTTATGTGAACAAGCATCTCTACGAGCGTGAGCCCGGCGTCATGATGATCGCCGAGGAGTCCACCAGCTTCTCAGGTGTCACCAAGCCGGTGCACGAGGGCGGCCTGGGCTTCGGCTACAAGTGGAACATGGGCTGGATGAACGACTGCCTGGAGTACCTGAAGCTCGACCCGATCTATCGGCAGTACCACCACAATGACCTGACCTTCGCGATGGTGTATGCCTACTCGGAGAACTTCATCCTGCCCATCAGCCACGACGAGGTGGTGCACGGCAAGGGATCGATGATCAACAAGATTCCTCAGGACGATTGGCGCAAGTTCGCCACCCTGCGTGCCTTCTACTCCTTCATGTGGGCTTTCCCGGGCAAGCAGCTGCTGTTCATGGGCCAGGAGTTCGGTCAGCGTTCCGAGTGGAACGAGTCGGACGGCCTGGAGTGGTGGGTCGACGGGCTGCACTGGCACAAGGGTCTGCGCGACATGATGCGCGAGCTGAATCTGGTGCAGGCGCAGGTGCCGCCGTTGTACGAGCACGATCATGAGCCGGTGGGCTTCGCCTGGATCAATGCCGACGACTGGATGGCGAACACCTACTCCTGGATGCGCTTCGGCGACGACGGGGACATGGTGGCCTGCGTGGTCAACTTCTCCCCCGAGCCCTATGTCGACTACGGGCTGACGGTGCCCCGGGCGGGTGTGTGGCACGAGATCCTCAACACCAACGACGAGCGCTGGGACGGCGAAGGCACCTATCTCAACGGCGATCGCCTCACCCATGAGCTCTCTGAGGAGGACGGTGGGGGTCACCAGCTGATGATCACCATTCCGCCGATGTCAGGCGTGTGGCTGCGCTACGATCCCCACGCAGACGCGGAGGCTTTGCCACAGGGGTGAATCCCATGGCGTCTTGGGGGCACTGGTGGCTGACTTCCGGGTTGTTGTCAATGCGACCGACGACATCGGGACGCTCGAATGGAAGGGCGTGGTCGACCAGGAACGGCTCGACCGCGCCGTCAGCCTGGCCGCCGACGATGCGCTCATCGGCCAGGGATTGCGCCGCGTCGAGGCGTCCGTGCCGGCCAGCGACCGGATGGCTCGCTGGGCCCTGCAGCGGGCCGGTTTCCGCTGTGAGGGCAGGCGCCGCCAAGTCGTCCCCGACGGCAACGGTGGCTTCCACGACGCGGTGCTGTATGCCCGGTTGATCAGCGACCAGGTGTACGGACCGGTCGGATTCACCGCTGTGATGGACACCGTCATGGCCACCCACCGGATCATCGGCCACGTCTTCATCCGTGACGAGCAGGGCCGCGTGCTGCTGGTGCAGACCACCTACAAGAAGGACTGGGAGCTGCCCGGCGGAATCGTCGAGGCGGGAGAGACGCCACGCCGCGGTGCCGAACGCGAACTGCTGGAAGAACTGGGCCTGACGATCCCCCTCGACCAGCCGCTCGTGGTGGACTGGATGCCGCCCTATCTGGGCTGGGGTGATGCGGTGGAATTCATCTTCGACGGTGGCCGGCTCGACTCCTCGATCACCTCGGCCTTCACCCGCCCAGCGACGGAGATCGCGGGCTACCACTGGGTGGCGCCCGAAGAGATCCCAGGACATGTGACGGCGCTGTCGGCCAGGCGTCTCGAAGCGCTGGTGGCGGGGATTCCTCGCCGCTACACCGAGAACGGCTCTCCCATCGAGCATCACTGAGGCGCCCGGCTGCGCTAGCCTGCCGAGAATGACGACGCGACAGACCGCATCTGGAATTTCCCCGGAGCATCCCCACACCGAGGCCGACAGGCTCGCCGACGAGCATTTCGCCCAGGAGCTCGCCATGAGCCCACTCACCATGACCGCCCTGGGCATTGACGATCGCCAGGATGAACTCGACGACTTCTCCCCCGCCGGGCTGGACGCACACGACGCGCTGGTGCGTCGCACCCTGGAAGCCCTGGAAGCCACAACGGCGGTCGACGAGGTGGACCGTGTCACACTCGCCGCGCTGCGCGAGCGGTTGAGCCTGCAATTGGAGCAGCACGCCGCCGGCGAGGACAAGGCCAATATCAACAACATCGCCTCGGGCCTGCATGCAGTGCGCGAAGGATTCGACTCGATGCCCACCGGCACCGCCGCCCAGTGGAGGACCATCGCCCTCCGGCTGGGTGCGGTACCGCAGGCTCTCGACGGCTGGCTGGCGTCACAGTATGCAGGTGTGGACCAGGGCCTGAAGCCGGCCGGCCGTCAGGTGGCAGAGCTTGCATCCCAGGTGGAGCGCTGGATCGCTCCCGGTGGCTATTTCGACGGTCTGCTGGCCGGTGCCCGGCTTGCCGACGGCACGACGTTGCCACGCGATGCCGCCGAACAGCTGGAGACCGGCGTGGCCACTGCACGGGATGCCTACGCCACCATCGCCGCCGCACTGCGCGGAGAGCTGACAAGACTGTCCACCGCCCAGGATGGCGTCGGCACGGAACGCTATCGACTCGCTTCGCGGGAATTCCTCGGCTCATCGATCGACCTGGAGGCCACCTACCGGTGGGGTCTCGAGCAGGTTGCCGAGATCACCGCGAGGGAACAGCGGATTGCGCAGAGAATTGTGCCCGGGGCCGGCATCTTCGACGCGCTGGCAGCCCTGGATGCCGACGAGCGCTACCGACTGCACGGCGTCGACGCATTCCAGCAATGGATGCAGCACACGGCCGATGGTGCCATCGCCGCGCTCGACCAGGTGCACTTCGACATCGCCGAGCCGATTCGTACCATCGGATGCTGCATCGCACCCACCAGCGACGGCGGGATCTACTACACCCCGCCAAGCGACGACTTCGCCCGGCCAGGACGGATGTTCTGGTCGGTTCCGGCAGGCACCGAGGACTTCTCCACCTGGCGCGAGCTGACCACCGTGCACCATGAGGGCGTACCAGGCCATCACCTGCAGTGCTCGCAGGCGATCTACCGCAAGGATCTGCTCAACAACTGGCGGCGCAACGGCTGCTGGGTGTCCGGACACGGCGAGGGCTGGGCGCTGTACGCCGAGCAGCTGATGGCTGAACTCGGCTACCTCGACGATCCGGGCGACATGCTCGGCATGCTCGACTCCCAGGCACTGAGGTCGGTGCGCGTCGTGCTGGACATCGGCCTGCATTGCGGCATGGCTGCACCTCAGGATGCCGGCGGCGGCGAGTGGACCTTCGAGAAGGCCTGGCGCTATTTCAATGCCCACGTGTCGATGGACGAGGGCTTCGCGCGCTTCGAGGTCAATCGCTATTTCGGCTGGCCGGGTCAGGCGCCCTCCTACAAGCTCGGACAGAAAGCCTGGCTCGAGTTGCGTGAGCAGGCCCGTCAGCAGGCCGGCGATGACTTCGATCTGAAGGCCTTCCACAGCCGCGTACTCGACCTGGGCAGCCTGCCGTTGGACGTGCTGAAACAGGCGGTCCTGGCCTGAGGACTGACCAGGCACTTGGATCACCTGGCCCGTGCTCACCAGGCCTGTGCCCACCAGGAGGGCGCCGAGCTGGCAGGCATCGGTGAAGGTCATCTGTCAGACTGCCGGCCTCTGACAGGCTGACGACCCGGAACCCGGTGCGCACACCAGGCCCGGGCCGTCAATCGATCGTTGAATCGCCCCCTCGGTTCAGTCGCCCAGCGCGGCCGTGACGACCTCCCGGGCCCCGCTCTGCAGCTTGGCCAGGTGCTCGGCGCTGCGGTAGCTCTCGGCATAGATCTTGTACTTGTCCTCGGTACCCGAGGGACGCGCCGCGAACCAGCCATTGTCGGTGGTCACCTTCACTCCGCCGATCGGTGCATTGTTGCCCGGTGCCTCGGTGTAGATGTGCGTGATGGGATCACCGGCCAGTTCGGTCGCCGTGACGTCCTGCGGCGAGAGCGCCTTGAGGCGAGCCTTCTGCTCGCGGTTCGCCTCGGAGTCGACCCGCGCGTAGTAGTAGGTGCCGAACTCGGCTTCCAGCTCCGCGTAGTGCTGGGAGGGGGTGTGCCCGGTCTTCGCGGTGATCTCGCTGGCCAGCAGGTCGAGGATCAGGCCGTCCTTGTCGGTGGTCCAGGTGTTCCCGTCCAGTTCCAGGAAGGACGCCCCGGCCGACTCCTCGCCGCCGAAGCCCAACTCGCCGGAAATCAGGCCAGGCACGAACCACTTGAAGCCCACCGGGGTCTCGATGAGCTTGCGGCCGAGCTTGCCCGCCACATTGTCGATCATCGAGGACGACACCAGGGTCTTGCCGATGGCGGTGGTGGGTGCCCAGCCAGGCCGGTTGCCGAACAGGTAGCCGATGGCGACGGAGAGGTAGTGATTCGGATTCATCAACCCGGCATCGGGTGTGACGATGCCGTGCCGATCCGAATCCGCGTCGTTCCCGGTCGCGATGTCGTACTTGTCCTTGTTGGCCACCAGGGACGCCATCGCATTCGGCGAGGAGCAGTCCATCCGGATCTTGCCGTCGGTGTCCAGGGTCATGAAGTACCAGGTCGGGTCGATGACGGTGTTGACCACCGTGAGGTTCGGCAGCATGTGCTCGGAGATGTACTCCCAGTACTGCTCCGAAGCGCCGCCCAGCGGATCCGCCCCGATCCTGAGGCCAGAGTTCTTGATGGCCTCGATGTCCACCACCGAGCGCAGGTCTTCGCAGTAGGCCGTGCGGTAGTCGGTGTGCTCGACCTTCTGCCTGGCCTTCTCATAGGGCACCCGGGAGATGGCGTCGAGATTCCCGAGCAGCTCGTTGGCCCGCGCAGCGATCCATCCGGTGGCATCGGTGTCGGCTGGGCCGCCGTTCGGCGGGTTGTACTTGAATCCGCCGTCGCGTGGCGGATTGTGCGAAGGAGTCACGACGATGCCATCGGCCAACTCGGCCTTCCGCCCGCGGTTGTACACGATGACGGCACGCGAGAGGGCAGGTGTGGGGGTGTACTCGTCCTCGGCCTCGGCGAACACCTGCACACCGGCCGCGACGAGCACCTCGATGGCGGTCTTCCAGGCCGGCAGGGACAGGCCGTGGGTGTCCTTGGCGAGGAACAGCGGCCCGGTGGTGCCCTGCGCCGCGCGGTATTCCACGATCGCTGCGGTGATGGCGGCGATGTGCGCCTCATTGAAGGCGGTGTCCAGACTTGAACCGCGATGTCCGGAGGTGCCGAAGGCGACCTGCTGGTCTGGGTCGGAAGGATCAGGGCGCTTGTCGTAATAGGCACCGACAACAGCGTCGATATCGATGAGATCTGTGGAAAGGGCCGGTTGCCCGGCACGAGGATCAGCCATGCCCCCATCTTCGCGCACCTGCCACGCATTGTCTCCGAGAACCCCAAGCTTGCCCCATCGAAGAAAGCCCCGCACCACGTGGAGCTCCCGCGCGGCGGTGACAGAATGACGCCATGAGTCAACCGCAGAATCCTCATCCCACCCAGGGCCGACGCCCCGCTGCCCAGGCCTCCAGGGCAGCTGCCGGGCATGCCGACTTCAGTCGTCCCGGGGCCATCGATCTCTCTCAGATCGCTGCGCAGAGTCCAGCGCCCAGCAGCGGACCGACCTCGGCCGGCGACTACACCCTCGAGGTGACCGAGAAGGAGCTCAACGAGGTCATCCAGCAGTCGATGAATTATCCCGTCGTGCTGGCTCTGCTCTCGGCTTCCGATCCCGGATGTGCGACGCTCAAGACCACCCTCAGCACACTCGCCGACCAGGGCAGCGGTCGTTGGCTGCTGGCCACCGTCGACGTGGACGCCCAGCCGCAGATCGCCCAGGCGCTGCACGTCAGCGCGGTTCCCACCGTGATCGCCCTCATCGGAGGCCAGGCGCTGCCGCTGTTCCAGGGCACTGCCGACCAGGCCCAGGTGAAGGGTGTCATCGACCAGGTGCTCGCCTCCGCGGTGGCCAATGGCATCGCCGGGCACGTCACCCCCAAGGCGCATCCCGAGTCCGGGCCCGACCCGCGGTTCGCCGCGGCGGATGCCGCCATGGAGAAGGGTGACTTCGAGCTGGCCCGTGATGAGTTCGACAAGCTGCTCACGGCCAATCCTCGCGACACCGAGGCGGCCGCCGGACGTGCCACCGCCGCACTGCTGGCCCGTTCTGCCGGTTCGGATCTTGACGCTGCAGTGGCTGCCGCGGACGCCGCACCCGGCGATGTCAGCAAGGCGCTCACCGCCGCAGACGCACAGATGGTCGTCGGCCAGACCCAGGCTGCGCTCGACCGCCTCATCGCACTGATCCGCACCACCGCCGGCGATGACAGGGAGTTGCTCCGCCAGCGCGTGCTCGAACTGTTCACCACGATGGACCCCACAGATCCGGTGCTGCTCAGCGCCCGCCGATCACTGGGCGCGGCACTGTACTGAGCGGGTCAGGGCTGGGACTCGCCGGCTGTGCTGGGAGAGCGGCTGTGACTCCGGGGCAGCTCTCAGCCGTCAGACGGGGCTGTGGGAGGATGGCGGCATGGAAAACGAAGATCTGTTCGTATGTATTGATCATGTGGCCTACGCCTGCCCCGATGCCCATGCGGCCTCGAAGTACTACCAGGAGAACTTCGGCTGGCATGAACTTCACTGTGAGGAGAACCAGGAGCAGGGCGTCTGCGAGATCATGATGGCTCCGGCCGGGCAGCTGCGCCCTGACATGACCCAGATCCAGGTCATGTCCCCCCTCAATGACCAGGCCACCGTCGCCAAGTGGCTCGCGAAGAACAACGGTCGCGCCGGGCTGCATCACATGGCCTGGAAGGTGAACGACATCGACAAGGTGAGCGCCACGCTGCGTGAGCGCGGCATGCGTCTGCTCTACGACGAGCCGAAGCAGGGTACCGGCGGCAACCGCATCAACTTCATCCACCCGAAGTCGGGCCAGGGTGTCCTCATCGAGATCACCGAGTACCCCAGCAAGTGATTCCAGCCGGTTCCACACGGCGGGCCGGCCGCTGCATTCCTCTGGGATGCGGAGCCCAGCCCGCCGCGCTGGCCTCTTCCTTGTCGAATTGAGCAGTACCGCCCTCCGGGCGGGTCCGATGCAGTGTCAAGGCCCGGCTTGGTAGCCTCGACTGTGATCTGTTCGAGGAGCCATCAATGAGCGATTTCAACGGCAATCCCACCGATGCTGATCTCGGTGAGGAGACCGGGCTCAACCTGTTTGACGACCGTGCCAGCGCGGCGGGTAGCTTCCCGCATTCGATGATGGGCTACGACCGTTCCACGGTTGACAATTACGTACGGGATCTCGAGCAGCAGCTCTCGGCGGCACGTCAGCTCAACCGCGACCGGTTGCGCGATCTGGAATCTCTGCGCAACGAGCGCGGAACCACAGACTTCACACGACTGGGCGCACACGCGACCGGCCTGCTCCGCGCGGCCGAAGCCCAGGCCGACGAACTGGTCACCAAAGCCGGCGTCGAGTCTGAGCGCATCAAGGAGGAGGCTCGCCGAGCGGCGGCTGACCTGCGGGCCAATGCGCAGACCGAGGCCGACGACATCCGGATCTCGGGCCTCACGAATCTCCGGGCCGCGCGAGAAGAGCTGCAGCGAGAAAGTTCAGCGCTGATCGACGCTGCCAAGGCTCAGGCCGCATCAGTCATCGAGAGCGCCCAGCGGCACGCCCAATCCGTGCTCAACGAGGCCCAGCACAATGCGGACCTGACAGCCCGCAGGGCAGCCAGCGATGCCGAAACCGTGGCCCAGCAGGCTGGCCAGCAGGCGGCAGACACCGCCCTTGCGGCTCGCAATGATGCCTCGTCGGTCCTGGCGAAGGCTCACACCGATGCCGACAAGCTGGTGGCCGATGCCCGCTCAGAGGGTGAGCGGGTCACCACGCAGGCGCACAACGATGCGCAAGACACCCTGGCGGCAGCCCATCAGCAGGCGGTTGAGCTGGTCGCCGAGGCGAAGTCCAACGCGGCCCAGCTCACCGAGAACAATCGCAACGAGGCCGCCGCTGCGCTGGCGGCCGCCAAGCAGCAGGCGCACGACCTCACGACCGGAGCCGAGACGCAGGCTGCGGACATCGTCTCGGGTGCACGGTCCCAGGCCGACACCATCTCCAAGCAGGCGCACGAGCAGGCGGAGAAGACGATCGCCGAGGCGAGCGCCCAGGCTGAGAAGATGCGTTCGGAAATGGCAGCCCTCTATGCGGCCGCAACCCAGGCCAGCGAGCAGTCCACCCAGGAGGTCGCCGACCACGCTGACGAGGTGAGCAAGGTCACCTCGGAGTCCTTGCAGGCAGCCGAGAAGGTGAAGGCGGTTGCCGCTCATGAGGCTGAGGCGCAGCTTGCCGCCGCGCACCGCCAGACCGCGATGATGAAGGATCGCCTCGAGGAGCAGTACGCCTGGCGCAAGGAACAGCTCACCCGCGAGACAAATGCGCTGTTGCAGCGCAAGGACGCAGTGCTTGCTCAGCTGGCCAACATCAGGGGGCTGGCTCAGCAGTCCGTCGAGGACTATCCCAATACCGGCAACATGGATCCGGCTGCTCCGGTGGCCTCCCCCATCGGCTCAGCCGATGGCAGTCTGAGCGCTCGGTCCTCAGATGGCGAGTCGAGCGAACAGACACACCAGATCCCCGCTGTCCACGACGACAACCAGCAGTGGCTCTCGTCGACCGCCGGATCGGCAGCGGCGGGTGATGTCTCTCCTGACGAGGAGACCACGCTGCTCGCGACCGGTGAAGCCAAGCCCGGATCAGACGATCAGGCCGACGGCAGGAACTGAGCCGCAACCACCGCTGCGTGCGCCGATCAGAACAGTCGGTCCTCCGCGTGGTCCATGCCGCGCAGCGCGTCGTAGTCCACTGTCACGCAATCCAGCCCACGATCCTTGGCGAGCACCATGGCCTGGTGCTTGATCTGCTGGGCCGCGAAGACACCTGAGACCGGCGCCAGCAGAGGGTCGCGATTCATCAATTCGACATAGCGGGTGAGCTGCTCTACGCCGTCGATCTCGCCGCGGCGTTTCACCTCGACCGCTACATATCCTCCGTTGCCGGCGCGCAGCAGCAGGTCGACCGGCCCGATCGGGGTGGGGTACTCGCGTCGCACCAGACGGTAACCGTCGCCGAATACGCCGGGATTCTCCGCGAGAAGCGCCTGCAGGTGGGCTTCCACGCCATCTTTCTGCAGGCCGGGGTCAACACCCAGTTCGTACTCGTTGTCGGCCAGAATCTCGGTGATCGCAATCTGCAGCGTCTCGCCGCCACGGCTGGTGACCTGCCAGTTCTGCTCCACCGGCTCCGCACCGATGGCCTCGCCGTCGGGAAATTCGACGCGCAGCGTGCAGGGGGAACTCATCCAGTTCAAGGGCTTGTACGCGCGATCGTCGGCATGAACCGACACGGAGCCGTCCTGTTTCACCAGAATCAGCCTGGGAGCCAGCGGCAGATGGGCAGTCAGTCTGCCCGCATAGTCGACCTCACACCGGGCAATCACGACGCGCACGCCGTCACGCTAGCAGCACATGCCCATCCCTGTTTTCTGCCAGCCCACGGGACTGCGCACACCTCTATCCTGGGTGACATGGCTCACCACCGCCCGAGCAAGCACCTCCGCACCGCGCGGCCGCTGTCGGCAGCCGGCTTCCAGACAAGCGCCGAGAAGCGCGACGGACGGTGGCTTGTTCGCCAGATCAGGACCGGGCAGTCGGTGAAGAACTACATCTGTCCCGAATGCCAGCAACGGATCCCGACGGGCACCTCGCATGTGGTGGCCTGGCCGGCACTGCCGCCGATCGGCTCCTCCTCGGGCGTCGACCATCGACGGCACTTCCATACCGCGTGCTGGGCGAGAAGGCCATGAGCGAGCCGCTCCCCGCTCTGCACGTCACCAGCATCGGTGACGGCTCGCGCACGGTCGTGTTTCTGCACGGACTGCTGGGGCAGGGCCGCAACCTCGCCGGTCCTGCTCGCATGATTTCGGATGTGGCGCGGTGCCTGCTGGTAGATGTGCCCAATCACGGCCGGTCGGCCTGGACTGAGGAATTCGACTACGAATTCATCGCCGACCTGATCGCCGACGAACTCTCCGTGCGCGGCGCGCTGGATGATCCGGTGATCCTGGTGGGCCATTCGATGGGCGGAAAGCTCGCCATCTGTCTCACCCTGGACCACCCCGAGCTGGTCACCAAACTGTGCGTGGTCGACATCGCACCGGTCAGCTATTCAGATTCTGACTATTTCGAGAATCTGCTGGATGCCATGGCAGGCCTGGACCTGACAGCGCTGGATTCCAGGGGCGACGCCGATCGGGCGCTGAGCACCGCGATTCCCGATGAGCGGGTGCGTGGCTTCGTGCTGCAGAATCTGCACCAGGAGCAGGGCCCTCGCAATGCGCGGCCCGGGCGTTGGTCGTGGCTGTGCAATCTCGCGCTGCTCCGGGCAAACACGGATGTCCTGTCGGGATTCCCGGATCTTTCGGGTTCGCACTGGGATGGGCCCGTGTTGTGGGTGAGCGGGGAGAATTCCGGCTATGTTCAGCCGGAGTATCGCCCTCCAATGCACGAACTGTTCCCCATGGTGAAAGAGGTCGTCATCCCGGGGGCGGCGCACTGGGTGCATGCCGATCAGCCAACAGCATTCGGTGGGGTGTTGCGCGACTTCGTGCTGGCCTGAATCGGGCCTGTCCACCGGATTCACCATGAGCTTGCCGGTTCAGCCGGCAACGACCTGCTGAATGGTCGCCGGTGCGGCCGGGCTCGGTGAGGCCGATGGTGCCACACCACGCGAGGCGATGCCGCGCACGATCGTCAACCCCTTGGTGTCGATGGTGCCGAGCACCGGATAGTTGGGCGCCATCTTGGAGTCCTGGTAGACGATGAAGAATTGCGATCCTGACTTCTCCGGAGCCGCCATCGCCACAGTCGCCCTCGGATAGACGCAGGACTGGTCGTCCCCGCCCTGGCACAACGCCTTGGCGGCACCCAGTTCCGGAGCGAAGACGAATCCGGGCCCGCCGTCGCCGGTTCCGCTCGGGTCACCGCACTGCAGCACGAAGATTCCCTCAGTGGTCAGCCGGTGGCAACTGGTGTCGGTGAAGAAATTCTGCGCGGCCAGGGACTCCATGCTGTGCACCGCGCAGGGCGCGTCCGCCCTGTTCAGCGTCATCACCACTGGCCCGAGGGACATCGTGAAGGTGAGTACCACCGTGCCCGTGGTGGGCACGCTCCGCCCATCGGGTGGATCGACCGCCTTCGATGGTTGGCCTGAGGATGTGTAGTGACAGGTGGTCGTCGCTCCGGAAGGAACGGCGTCCCGGGCGGGCGACGACGGTGCCTGTGCACAACCCGCCATGGTCAGCACGAACACCACACACAGCGTCGCGAGGGCTCGCGCCCGCATTCCATGACGTCGAACCATCCGATTTCTCCGCTCCCCGCTGTCCCCCTGCCGTCCCAGGCTGCCACAAGTGCGTCTGCACCCGGCGTTGCGCCACCCCGCCCACCGGCAATGGCTGCCATAAGCTGGGCACATGGTCAATCTCACTCGCATCTACACCCGCACCGGTGACGCCGGCGCCACCCGGCTGTCGAACAATGACCTCACCCACAAGACCGATCCGCGAGTGAGTGCCTACGGCCAGGTGGACGAGACGAACTGCGCCATCGGCGTCGCGCTCACCCTCGATCCCGACGAGCGGCTTCAGGAGGTGCTGGGCATCGTGCAGAATGAGCTGTTCGACGTCGGCGCCGATCTGTCCGCTCCCCGCGAGTCGGAACCGGCCTTCGAGCCGTTGCGCATTCTGCAACCCTCCATCGACCGGCTCGAGAACTGGTGCGACGAGTTCGGCGACGAACTGCCCAGTCTGCGTTCCTTCATCCTGCCCGGTGGCTCCCCGCTGGCGGCCCAGCTGCACGTCGCGCGCTCCACCTGCCGGAGAGCGGAGAGAGCGGCCTGGCTGGCCGTCGAACAGTACGGTGGGGAAACCGAGGAGGACAAGCCCAACGGCGGCGTGCACCTGCTGGCGGTGAAATATCTCAACAGGCTGTCCGATCTGCTGTTCAACCTGGCTCGCCACGCCAATGTGGAGGCGAATCGCGAGGAGGTGCTGTGGGTGCCCGGTGCCGAACGTTCGGCGGAGTACAACGCTGCGCATCCTCACGGGACGCGATAGGTCCACTCCGGATTGTTGAACTTGGTGTCCAGCAAGCTGTGAGCGGCCGCCATCTCCTCATCCGTGTAGCCGGCGTCGACGCAGCGGTATCGCGACCTGAAGTAGGTCAGGAAGTGGTCGAAGATCTGGTGGCGGCTCATGCCGGTCTGTGAACGCATCGGGTCCACGCGCTTGTTGGCGCTGCGAATTCCCTTGTCCGAGAGTTTCTCTCGGCCGATCCGCAGAACCTCCAGCATCTTGTCGGCGTCGATGTCGTAACTCATCGTCACGTGGTGCAGCACGGTGCCGTCCACCAGCCGTCGCTGCGCCGCACCACCGATCTTGCCCTTGTCGCTTGAGATGTCGTTGAGGGGTTTGTAGCTGGCGTGCACGCCCACCTCTTGGAGGGCTTCCAGCACCCAGTCGTCCAGGTAGGCATAGGACTGCTCGTAGCTGAGGCCCTCCACCAGCGAACCCGGCACCACCAGTGAGAAGGTGATGCAGTTGCCGGGCTCCATGAACATCGCGCCGCCGCCGGTGATCCGGCGCACCACCTTGATGCCGTAGCGCCGAGCATTCTCGGCATCCACCTCATTGCGCACCGACTGGAAGGAGCCGATCACCACCAGCGGACGGTCCCAGTCCCACAGTCGCATGACAGGATTGCGCACGCCTCTGGACACCTCGTCGGGAATCACCTGATCGAGGGCCACGTGCAGCGTCGGGTCCATCACCTGCGGGCCGATCAGATCGAAGGTGAGATCATCCCACCCGGTGGCCTTGCCGGCAGCTCGCCGCACCGCGATCGCCACAGCTTCGGGATCGAAACCCACCATGTGCACATCAGGGCTCAGCCTGGCCGAAATGGCAGCTGACAGTTGCGCCACTGTCGAGGAAGCCGGCATCGCGTCGACACCGGCATTGATCTGTTCGAGCGCTGAATCGGGCTCCAGGAAGAAATCGCCGGACAGATGCGTGCCGGTGAAATGACCGTCACGCACGTCCACGTCGACGACGACCAGCTTGCCGTCCTTGACCTTGAACTCACCGCGCATATGGACCTGCCCAATCCCCGTGAAGCACAACCCCAGCTCGGTGAGGATATTCGTTCAGTCGTATTCCTTGTAGGAGGCTCCTCCGGGCGGCGCCGCCTCCAGCCAGCTCATCAGCCCCATCAGGGACTCCTGGGCCATCGCCATCTCCCAGATTCGCGGTTCACCGTTCGACGAACGCACCTGCACACGCACCACCTGGTGCCCGGCGAACAGTACCGGGGCTTCTTCCGTGGTTGCCATACGGTGGTCGAGCATACTTGCGCCCCGGCGCTGCAGCACCACCCGTGGCCGGAAGCTCAGTGACAGCACCCGATACCACTCCAGCCTGTTCGCGTCGTAACGGGCCAGCCCGTCCGCCCACTTCCTGTTGCCGTTGGCCTTCATGGACCGCACTTCGCAGTCGAAGACGCCACCCTTGCGCGACAGATACCTGCGCCGGGCGAAGATGACACTGATGCACACCAGCAGGGCAACAACGATGACTGTGACAGCAATCTCCGTCGCGGTCAACAGGCTCATGGATGAAACCTACTCCGGCAAGGACGATGTCCGGCGAATCGATTGCCCATGAAGGTTGTGCGGTGGTTCAGTTGCCTGGTCGTAGCTGAGCAGGTTGCGGAGTCTCACCGCTGGGTTCGGCCCCCCTGCGGCGTTGTTCGAAGCGCTCCGCAGCCCGAATCTGGCCGACGGCATGGTTGTACTGACGCACTTCCTCATGGGTCGCCTTGCCGTCGTCCACGGCGTCATGAAGATTGGCGATGGTGCTCCGGGCCATGTCCACCGAGATCTCGCGTGCCAGCTCACCATAGGAGCTGAGCAAGGACACGCGGTTCTGGAAGACGGAGATGAAACCATCCGAGACGGCGATGATCTCGTCCGTGCCGTCTGGGACGGTGATCTCCACCGCACAGGGCACCAGAGCCGCCATCAGCGCTTCATGGTCGGCCAGAATCCCGAGCTCGCCCTCGGACGTGCGGGCGATGACCATCACCGCCTGGCCTTCCCAGACCATTCCGTCGGCGGCGACGACCTCGACCTGAAGGGGGTCGGCCATCAGCCCTGCTCCTTCAACGTCGCCCACTTCTTCTGCACGTCGTCCATGTCACCGACATTGAAGAAGGCCTGCTCGGGGATGTCGTCGCACTGGCCTTCGCAGATCATCTTGAAGCTCTCCACGGTCTGGGCCACCGGAACCGTCGATCCCTCGACACCGGTGAACTTCGTGCCGGTGTAGGTGTTCTGTGACAGGAACTGCTGCACACGGCGGGCCCGCGAGACGACGATCTTGTCCTCTTCACTCAGCTCATCGATGCCGAGGATGGCGATGATGTCCTGGAGCTCCTTGTTGCGCTGCAGAATCTGCTTGACCTCGGTGGCAACCTCGTAGTGCTCCTTGCCCACGTACTCCGGAGCCAGGATGCGGGAGGTCGAGGTGAGCGGATCCACAGCGGGATACAGGCCCCTGGAGGCGATGTCGCGGCTCAGCTCGGTGGTCGCATCGAGGTGCGCGAAGGTCGTCGCAGGTGCGGGGTCGGTGTAATCGTCGGCCGGCACATAGATTGCCTGCATCGAGGTGATCGAGTGGCCGCGCGTGGAGGTGATCCGCTCCTGCAACTGACCCATCTCGTCGGCCAGATTGGGCTGGTAACCGACGGCCGAGGGCATCCGGCCGAGCAGCGTGGAGACCTCCGAACCGGCCTGGGTGAACCGGAAGATGTTGTCGATGAACAACAGCACGTCCTGGTTCTCGACATCGCGGAAGTACTCGGCCATGGTCAGAGCGCTCAGTGCGACCCGCAGACGCGTTCCCGGCGGCTCGTCCATCTGGCCGAAGACCAGGGCGGTGTCCTTGAGCACTCCGGCGTCGTCCATCTCATTGATGAGGTCATTGCCCTCACGGGTGCGCTCCCCCACACCGGCGAACACCGAGGTGCCGCCGAAGTTGTGGGCGATGCGGTAGATCATCTCCTGGATGAGCACCGTCTTGCCCACACCAGCGCCGCCGAACAGACCGATCTTGCCGCCCTGCACATAGGGGGTGAGCAGATCGAGCACCTTGATGCCGGTTTCCAGCATCTGGGTCTCGGGCTCCAGAGCATCGAAGGCCGGCGGTTCACGGTGGATCGGCCAGCGCTGTTCCACCGTGATCGAGGCGGGATCGGCGTTGAGCAGATCGCCGGTGACATTCCATACGTGGCCCTTGGTGACAGGGCCCACGGGCACCGTGATCGGGGCGCCGGTATCGGTGGCCTCCGCGCCACGGCGGACACCGTCGGTGGGCTTCAGCGAGATGCAGCGCACGGTGTTGTCACCGATCTGCAGGGCAACTTCGAGGGTCAGGACGTGGCTGCCCTCACCGCTGTCGACAGTGAGGTGCAGCGCATTGTTGATCTCCGGCAGGCGTCCTGCCGGGAACTCGACGTCGACCACTGAGCCGATCACGCGGACGACGTGGCCCACCTGATGAGCGGTGGTGGCCACGGGATCAGGGACTGTGACGGTCATTCAGATCTCCTGTGAGGACTGGGACAGCGCACCTGCGCCGCCCACGATTTCGTTGATTTCCTGGGTGATCTCGCCCTGGCGCGCCTGATTCTCCTGCCGGGTGAGCGTGTCGATCAGCTGTTTGGCGTTGTCAGTTGCCGAATGCATGGCTTGCTGGCGGGCCGCGAGTTCGGAGGCGGCAGATTCGCGCAGCATGTACTTCATCCGATCGATGACGTAGAGCGGAAGCAGCGCATTGAGCACGCTCTCAGCATCGGGTTCAAAGTTGTAAGGCGGCACGAAGCCCTCCTCCTGGGGTCCGTGAACCTCGGCGGAGGAGGTCTCGGAGGAATCCTCGTCAGAGGCGCGGACCACTTTGAGGGGCAGCAGCCTGATCACATCGGGTTGCTGGCTGACCAGTGATCCGAAACGGGTGAAGACGACATGGATCTCGTCCACCCCACCCTCCTCGGTCGGCTGGAAGAGCTTGTCGATGAGCGTCTGGCCGATGTCGCGAGCCTGCTCGTAGTGCGGTTCCTCACTGAATCCGGTCCAAGAGTGCTCCACCGGCACGTGGCGGAAGGCGAAGTATTCCTTGGCCTTGCGCCCCACCGTGTAGATGACGGTCTCCAGGCCCTCTTCGCCGAGGTGGCTCAGCAGGCCCTCTGCCACCTTCATGACACCAGAGGGATAGCCGCCCGCGAGACCCCGATCGGAGTTGATGACCAGAACCGCAGCTCTGCTGGGGTGTTCCGCTTCAGTGACCAGAGGATGGTCGGTACCCGAGTACGCGGCCACCGCAGATACGGCGCGAACCAGCTCCTTGGTGTACGCATCGGCTCCCCGGGCCTTCTGCTGGGCGCGGGTGACGCGCGATGCGGCGATGAGCTCCATGGCCTTGGTGATTTTCATCGTCGTGGAGACGGAGACACGCCGCTGCCTGAGTTCGCGCAGAGTCGCCGCCATGGCTCAGGACCTCTCGGTGGCCACGATCTTGGCCTGGTTGATGTCCTTGCCCTCCACCGGAACCGACTCGCGACCACCCGACAGCTGCTTTCCGTCGCTGGTGCGGAAGGTCGGCTTGAACGCATCGATGAGGCGCCCGAGTTTAGTTTCGGTCTCGTCACTCAACGCGCCGGAGTCGGCGATGGTGGTCAGCACGTCGGAATTCTCCCGCAGGTAGTCGAGGAATTCCCCTTCGAAACGAAGTACGTCGTCCACCGGAACGTCGTCGATCCGCCCGTTGACGCCGGCCCAGATGACCACCACCTGGTCCTGCATCCGGTAGGGGTTCGCCTGTCCCTGGCGCAGCAGCTCGGTGAGCCGGGCGCCGCGGTCGAGCTGACGGCGGCTGGCCGCATCCAGATCGGAGGCGAACATCGCGAAGGCCTGCATGTCGCGGTACTGGGCCAGGTCGATCTTCAGGGTGCCCGAGACCTTCTTCATGGCCTTGGTCTGGGCGGCGCCGCCGACACGGCTCACCGACAGGCCGACGTCGACAGCGGGACGCTGGTTGGCGTTGAACAGGTCGGAGAGCAGGAAGATCTGGCCGTCGGTGATGGAGATGACATTCGTGGGGATGTAGGCCGAAATGTCATTCGCCTTGGTCTCGACGATCGGCAGTCCCGTCATCGATCCGCCACCGAGATCGTCGGACAGCTTCGCGCAGCGCTCCAGCAACCGGCTGTGCAGGTAGAAGACATCGCCGGGATATGCTTCGCGGCCCGGCGGGCGGCGAAGCAGCAGCGACATCGCCCGGTAGGCCTCAGCCTGCTTGGTGAGGTCGTCGAAGACGATCAGGACGTGCTTGCCGTTGTACATCCAGTGCTGGCCGATGGCCGATCCGGCATAGGGGGCGATGTACTTGAAGCCGGCCGGATCGGATGCCGGGGAGTTGATGACCGTGGTGTAGGCCATCGCGCCGGCCTTGTCGAGCTTCTCGACGACCTCGGCCACAGTGGTGTTCTTCTGCCCCACCGCGACGTAGATGCAGCGCACCTGCTTGGCGGGATCTCCGCTGTTCCAGTTGTCGAGCTGGTTGAGGATCGTATCGGTGGCGATGCTCGTCTTGCCAGTCTTGCGGTCACCGATGATCAGTTCGCGCTGGCCACGCCCGATGGGGATCATCGAGTCGACGGCCTTCAGGCCGGTCATCAGCGGCTCGCGGACCTCCTGGCGCTCCATCACGCCGGCAGCCTGCAGTTCGAGGGCGCGACGGCCCTCGAGCCCCTGGATGGGCCCCTTGCCGTCGATGGGATTGCCCATCGCGTCCACGACCCGCCCGAGGTAGCCATCGCCCACGGGAACCGAAAGGATCTCCCCGGTACCCTTCACCGTCGAGCCCTCGTCGATGCCGTCGGAATCCCCGAGCACGACCACGCCGATCTCGCGGGCCTCGAGGTTGAGCGCGATACCGAGGATGCCGTTCTCGAAGGTCAGCAGTTCGTTGGCCATCGCACTCGGCAAACCCTCGACGTGCGCGATACCGTCGCCGGACGAAATCACCCGGCCGACTTCTTCGGGAGCCGCCTGCGCGGGCGTGAACCCACTGACGAACGAGTCCAGTGCGCTGCGGATCTCGTCCGGACTGATGCTCAGTTCAGCCATGGTGTCCTGTCTTCCTCATTCCTGCTCGTCACCCCGGTAGGGGTCTTGATACGTCTGTGTCAGCCGATCCCGCGCGCGGCCTGGGAGACCTTCGCCGAGACGCTGCCGTCGATGAGCTCGTCGTCGACCTGCACCTTGATGCCGCCGAGAATGCGGGGATCGACATGCTGGATGACGTCCACCGCGCCGAACAGCCGTGACAGCTGCTGGACGAGACGGTCGGCCTGGTCCTCGGGAAGCTTCTGGGCAACGGTTGCGCGTGCCAGCCGCCGGCCCTGCACCTGGGAGGTGAGATCCAGCTGCATGTCGAGCTCGTGGAGCACTCCACTGCCCTGTCGCGATGCCCGTGTCACCAGAGCGGTGGTCACCTCGTCGGCCCGGCCTGAGATGAGATCCCGGACCAGCACCGATTTCGCCTCGTCGGTGGCTGCGTGACGGCCGAAGGCGGCGCGCAGCTTGTCATTGGCGATGATGGCTTCGCGCACCGTGTTCAGTTCGACCTGCACCCTTCGCGGGTCGGTCGACTTCAGCGCGATCCTGGTGGCCTGCCGCTCGACGGAGTCCGCCAGCTGCAGCCCACTGGACCAGTCCTGGGCCACCGCCTGACGGCAGAAATCGAGTGCCGCCGGTCCCAGCTTGCCCTCGAACAGTGTGCTGAGCAGTTGCTCGCGACTCTGCACCGGCAGGGTCGGATCTGTCATCGCGCGGCGCAGGGCCACCTGCTCGCGGAGCACATCGGCGACGGCGAACAGGTCGAGAGCACAGGCCAGGGAGGCCTCGGTGGAGTCGGCGAGGCCGTCCAGCTGCTCGATGTGATCCTGACCCACGCTGATCACTCCCCACCCGGGAGCCCGCGTTCGGGCTGGGCTTCGAGTTCTGCGAGGAAGCGATCGACGGTGCGGCGCGCCCGGTCGTCCTGCTCAAGGGATTCGCCCACGATGCGCCCGGCCAGGGTGGTGGCCAGTTGGCCGACCTGGTGGGTGAGCTGGCTGGCGGCCTGCTCACGTTCAGCGCTGATCTGGGCGCGAGCCTCTGCGATCATCCGGGCCTGCTCCTGGGCAGCCTTCTGCTTGGCCTCGCGCACGATCTGCTCGCTGCGCGCCTTGGTCTGCTCACGTGCCTTCGCGGCCGACGCGTTCGCCTCGGCAAGCTTCTGCTCGTAGAGCTGACGGGCACTGTCGGCTTCCACCTGCACCTTTTCGGCGTGCTGGATGCCGCCCTCGATCTCGAAGGACCGGTGCTCGTACATCGCCTCGAACTTGGGGACCACCGCCTTGGCGATGACTACCCACATGAGCCCGAACAGCACCAGCCCCGCGAGGAACTCCGGCAGCTCCGGCGCCAGTGGACCGAGATCGATCAGTGGTACCAGTTGCGTTCCTGTCATGGGGCGGTTCTCACCTGATCACGAAGGCGAGCACGAAGCCCAGAATGGCGAGGGCCTCGACGATGGCGAAGCCGATGTACACCGGCTGCATGATGCGGCCGCTTGCCTCGGGCTGACGGGCGATGCCGCCGATACCGGCAGCGAAGATAAGGCCGACGCCGATGCCGGGGCCGACTGCCGCAAGGCCGTAGCCGATGACATTCAGCGAACCGGAGATCTCCAGAGGAGTCATGTATTTTCCTTTCGGGTGGGTGTGCTCGGAAAGCAATGGGCAGGTCAGTGGGCCTCGCCCACCGAGGAACCGATGTACTGCGCGGCCAGGATCGTGAAGATGTAGGCCTGAAGGAAGCCGATGAACAGTTCGAGCAGCAGCATGAGCATGCCGAACATCATCGAGACGACTCCCGTGACGTTGTAGAAGGCATTGTTCGCCCAGGTGAGCAGGGCTGCACCGCCTCCGATGAAGACCATGATCGACATGTGGCCGGCGAACATGTTGGCGAACAGTCGCACCGACAGCGTCACCGGGCGCGTGATGAAGCTGGAGAGGAATTCCAGCGGGACGATCACCGGGAAAAGCCAGACCGGCACTCCGGAGGGCACGGTCGCCACCTTGAGGTAACTGCCACCATGGGTGCGGAATCCACTGATCACGTACACCGCGAAGGTGAGCGCCGCGCCCGCGTAGGCGAAGCTGACCCGGGAGAAGGTGGGGAACATGAACAGGAAGGTTTCGCCGAACCAATTGCTCACCAGGATGAAGGAGAACAGTGTGAGCAGATAGGGCATGAAACGGTGGTATCCCGGCCCGATCATGTCGCGTCCGATGTTGCGCACGAATCCGTAGACGTACTCGGCGAAGAACTGCCCGCGGCCCGGCACCGATTTCAGATGGCGCGAGGCCACCAACCAGAAGACCAGCACCCCTGCCGCCCCGATGAGGGCGAGCAGCATCGGCTTGTTGAACCAGCTGGTGCCGAACCAATTGGGGAAGATGAAGTCCTCTGCGCTGGGTGCGTCCCAATGCTTGGTGGGCCCGCTGATCAGCACGGTGAGCCGCGAAAGCACGATCCAGGCCACGAAGATGGCCAGGACGATCAACCCTGGATGACTCTTACGGGCGGGATCGTCCTCACCCGTGGGTGCGTTCTTTCCGGTTGACTGCTCGGTGACCGCTGCCGTGCTGCTCATTCACCGCTCCCGAATCTCTTGATCACGAGGTAGATTGACGCTGCCATGCCGAAGAGCAGGCCAGCGGGAAGGGCCCAGCCGATGTGGAGGAAACGGCTGGCGACCCAGCCGAGGCCGCCGTAGAAGGCGATGCCAGAGACCAGGTAAGAGAAGATCTGCATCCCAGCGTCGTTGCTCGGCCCGTTCATCGGACCAGCCTGTTCCACATCGCTCACTGGTTCTCCTCCGAAATGCCTGCCGGCTGGTTGTAGGTGAAAGTTCTGGTGCGGGACACGCTCCACACCGCACCTGCCAGCCAACCGATCACGAGGCTGAGAGTAGTCCACCCGAACCATCGGGTGAGCACCTCCCCGGTGAGCACCTGATGGGCCACGAGTTGCCACAGCACCACACCGATGACGATGGCGCGCAGGACATATCCGCCGAGCACCATGACCAGGCCGCGGGCATCCATCCAGCGCGTCGCCAGGCTGTCGCAGATCAGGCTGGTGACGAAGTAGGCACAGACAACCAGGTCAGCCAAATACCATCCGGCAAGACCTTTCGTGCCGCCCAGCAGGAGCGCGGCGAGACCCACCGGAAGACTGCACAGGACCGCTCCGCAGAGTCCACCACGTGCGATGACGGGTGGCCAGACCAGTCCAGCAGCGGCATCCACGTTGAGCCTTCCCGATTGGCGACGAAATCCCAGCGGACTGAAACTATCACGGGGTACCGACGGTCTCGGTCTCTTTCCCAGCAGCTTGTGCCGCGAGTTGAGCTTTCCGTGCGGAGCGGTTCGGCAGCGTGGTCACCAGAATCGCGACAGTCAGCCCGGCCAGCACCACCAGAACCATCAGTCCGCTCCACTTGAGGCCCAGCAGGATCACCCCGAAGGCCACCAGCGCCGTCCACATGTACAGGATCAGTACGGCCTTGACGGTGGAGTAACCGCGGCGCAACAGCCGATGATGCAGATGCTGCTTGTCCGCCACGAACCACCAGTTGCCGTTCCACGTGCGTCTCACATAGGCCATCGTCATGTCCACCAGTGGCAACGCCATCATGGCGATGGGAAGCACGATGGGCAGCAGAGCAGGCAGGATGTCACCGGCGCTGGGGCTCAGCGCCGACGAATCGATCTGGCCGGTCAGCGAGAGCGTGCTGCAGGCGAGCAGCACCCCGAGCAGCATTGCCCCCGAATCACCCATGAACATCTTCGCGGGGGCGAAGTTGTGGGGCAGGAATCCGGCACACACACCAGCGATCGTCGCCGTGACGAGACTCGCCGTGGTGGCCACCACGAAGCCCTGCTGGTATGCGAGCAGATATGTGTAGAAGAACATCGCGGCGGCCCCGATACCCGCCACTCCGGCGGCCAGGCCGTCCAAGCCGTCCACCAGGTTGATGGCGTTCACGCAGACGAAGATGTACAGCACGGTGACCAGGATCGAGCTGGGTTGGTCCAGGGCGATGATCTGATTGGGCAGGCTCACCCAATACAGCCGCACACCGTTGAGCACGGCGACACCGGCCGCGAGCACCTGACCGGCGATCTTGGCCATCCACGGAAGGTCGATGACATCGTCGACCGCACCGACGATGCAGATCACCGCACCGGCCGCGAAGATGCCCAGTGCGTCATGACTCACCGTGGGATGACGGCCGAGAAAGGGCATGTTGGCGGCCAGTAGAAATGCCGCCAGGACGCCGAAGAGCATGGCAGCGCCGCCCAGATAGGGCGTCGGAGTGGAGTGCACGTCGCGGGCGCGCACCGGAGCCAGTGCCCCGGTACGGATGGCTATGCGTCGGGCCAGGCCGGAGAACAGATAGGTGCACACCGCCGCGACCAGCATCACGAGAAGGTACTCGCGCATGGTGGCGGCTCAGGCCTCGGGTGTCTTCGGCTTGTCGTGCTCTTCCTGGGCGGCCGGATCGATGTCCTTGGCAGTCTCCTCGAGCGCCGGGGATCCGCCCTGCTCGGCAGCGGCCGCCTCGACACCGGCATCGGCCTGCTCGGCGGTGGTCTGCTCAACGGCTGGTTGTCCGTCGGGGACCGCAGTCGGCTCGGCCGACGCGTCGCTGACCGGATTGGCCAGTGGTTCCAGGCCCGGCGAGAGTTCAGCCAGGTCCTCGAAGGCGATGACGCCCTGCCGCAGAATGCGTCCGGTGCGGTTCTTGGTGAAATCCACAATCGTGGAGGCCACCGGCCCGGGCGTCGGGTCGCCGTCCAGATAGACCGCCACGGAATTCCCCAGCATCTGCTCAGCATCGGCCGCATTGGTCGCCGGGGCAGATCCTGAGATGTTCGCGCTGGAGACCGCGAGCGGGCCCGTGTGGCGCAGCAGTTCACGAGCGGCATCATCGGCCGGAACGCGCACGGCAATGGTGCCCTCGGTATCGCCCAAGTCCATCCGGAGACTCGCGGGCGCACGAAGAATGAGCGTCAAAGCGCCCGGCCAGTAGCGCTCAATCATCTTCTTGGCGTTGTCGGGCACATCGGCCGCCAGCGCCGGCAGCATGGCAGGCTCGGCGATGAGCACCGGCGGTGGCATGTCGCGGCCACGGTGCTTGGCCTCGAGGAGCCGCTTGACCGCATCGGCATTGAAGGCGTCGGCCCCGATTCCGTAGACGGTGTCCGTGGGCAGCACGATGCACTGCCCGGCCCGGACCGCCTGCTGGGCCGCAACGATGGCCTCCTGATGCTGGGATGCGAGGTGGAACAGCCGGTGAGCCGCGTGCTCACCGGAATCTGCATGCTGCTCGTCAGGTGCCTGGGGCATCTGCTGCGGTGCTTCGACGCTGCTGCTCCCCGATCCGGATCCAGCCCTGGGAACCTCGTCGTGACCTGTGGATTCACTGACCTCGTTCACGCTGTTCATTCTCCCATTCGCTGTGTCCGGGTCGCGCTCACGAACCGCGGACGCCCGGTGAGATCGGGATGATCGTCCACCTGGCTGAAACTCCCGGTGCCCCGCAGCAGTTGCACGACCGGCTCGCCCTGCGAGTCATCATGTTCGATCACGAGCAGACCACCAGGTTTGAGCAGACGCTCTGCGGTGGGAACCAGCTCGCGGATCGCATCCATTCCGTCCGGACCGGAGAACAGCGCCGCATCGGGGTCGTGGCCCACCACATCGTGGGGCAGCAGCTCAGCGCTGCCGGTCGGCAGATAGGGCGGGTTGGAGATCACCAGATCGACCCCGCCGTCGAGCTGGGGAAGCGCCTGGCCCATGGTGGTGTCCACGAGGTGCGCCGAAGTCCCGGCCAGATTGCGGTGGGCCCAGACCAGCGCCTCCGGGGAGTTCTCCACCGCGTAGACGATGGGCTCTCCTGGATATTCGGCAATGATCGCGGCCGCGATCACGCCGGAACCGGTCCCCAGGTCGACCACCACCGGTTCGGTGCCGATGACGGCACGGTTGACGACCAGATGATGCAAGCCGTACTGGACCATCAGTTCGGTTTCGGGCCGGGGAATGAACACCCCAGGACCCACCGCCACCGAGATGGTCCGGAAATAGGCGGTGCCGGTGAGGTATTGCACCGGCTCCCCCACCGCACGCCGCTCGAGCAGGGTCCGGTAGCGGTTCACGACGTCCGCGTCGAGTTCGCGAGTGATGGCGAGCCCAGCAGGTTCCATTCCCGCTGCGTGGGCGAGCAGCAGGCGGGCATCGGCGCGCGGTGTGGGCAGCCCTGCCGCACTGAGGCTTTCGATTCCGGCGCGAAGCACGGCAGCAGGACGCTCACCACCGTCACGGACACGGGAAAATGAGTCGCCAGACTTTGAGTCGTCTGGCAATGAACTGCTCATTTCTGGCCTCCCTGCGCCAAACGCTCCTCAAGATCGGCAGCCCGCAAGGCGTCGAGCACCGGGCCGAGTTCACCGCCGAGCACAGCGTCCAGGTTGTGGGCCTTGAAACCGATCCGATGGTCGGTGATCCGGTTCTCGGGGAAGTTGTAGGTGCGGATTCGCTCGGAACGGTCCACCGTGCGCACCTGGGAACGACGGGCCTGCTCGGCGGCCTGGGTCGCCTCCTCCTCGGCTGCGGCCACCATCCGGGCACGCAGGATGCGCATCGCCTGCTCCTTGTTCTGCAATTGGCTGCGCTGATCCTGGCAGGTGACGACGATGCCGCTGGGCAGATGAGTGATCCGGACTGCTGAATCGGTGGTGTTCACACCCTGGCCGCCCTTGCCGGTGGAGCGGTAGACGTCGATCCGGAGGTCGTCGGGGTCGATGCTGACCTCGTCCTCCTCGACATCGGGCATCACCAGGACGCCCGCCGCTGAGGTATGAATCCTGCCCTGGGACTCTGTCACCGGCACCCGCTGCACACGATGCACGCCACCTTCGAATTTCAACATCCCATAGGGCATCCGATCGGGATCGGTGTTCCCCTTGGAACGGAAGGCGACGGTGACGGACTTGAAGCCACCGAGATCGGTGGGTTCTGACTCCATCATCTCGACACCCCATCCGGTGCGCTCGCCGAACCGGGTGTACATGTTCAGCAGATCGGCGGCGAACAGCGCCGACTCGTCGCCACCCTCCCCCGACTTGATCTCCATGATCGCGTCGTTGAGGTCGTTGGGATCTCTCGGTGCGAGCAGGGCCGTCAGCTTGGCGGTCACCTCGTCCAGCCCGGCCTCGATGCGGTCAGCCTCGTCGGTGAAGCCAGGATCCTCGTCGGCCAATTCGCGAGCGGCCTGCAGGTCGGCAGTGCGACGGTCGTAGTCGTCCAGGGCACGAACGATGCCAGTGAGCTCAGAGTAGCGGCGGCCGATGCGACGGGAGCGCACCGGATCGGACACCACCTCCGGGTCGGCGAGGCGTGACTCCAGGTCACTGAACTCCTCACGCAGGCCCTGTGCCACCTCGAACACCCGGCCACTCCCCTTCCTGCTGCGCTTGTTCTTCCGCTGCCCACCTCCATCCGGTGCACTGTGCACCGGTGGGTTCGCGTGCGAAGAAATACTCCCTGCTCGTGATGCGTGCCCCCAGTGCTTCACGCATCCGATTCACAACATGCAACAGGCGCCGGATGTGTACACATCCGGCGCCTGCGCTCTCAGCTACTTGGCAGCGGCCTTGCGCTTGCCGTAACGACGCTCGAAGCGTGCCACGCGGCCACCGGTATCAAGGATCTTCTGCTTGCCTGTGTAGAACGGGTGGCAGTTGCTGCACACGTCAGCGGTCATCGTGTCGCCCTCGAAGGTGCTCCGGGTGACGAACTCGTTGCCGCAGGTACAGACGACCTTCACCTCGTGGTACTGGGGATGGGTGGCCTTCTTCATGACATTCTCCTCTGGATTGGTCCGGGTCGCCTGGGCGCAATCAAGATCGCGCTGCCACCTTGGTGCGGCTGCGTGAACCGGACCGGCGGCCCATGATAGCCGATGATTGCCCGTGAGCGGTGATCAGACCGTTCCCGGCGTGGTCTTCGAGATCATCACCAGGAACTCGGAATTGTTCCTCGTCTTGCGCATCCGCGAGAGCAGGGTTTCCAGTGCCTGTTGGCTCTCCAGACCCGACAGCGCGCGGCGCAGCTTCCAGATGATGTCCAGCTCCTGGCGGCTCATGATCAGCTCCTCGCGGCGGGTACCGGAGGCTTCGACGTCGATCGCCGGGAAGATCCTCTTGTCTGCCAGCTGGCGGGACAACCGCAATTCCATGTTGCCGGTGCCCTTGAACTCCTCGAAGATCACCTCGTCCATCTTCGAACCGGTCTCCACCAGAGCCGTGGCAAGGATGGTCAGCGATCCGCCGTTCTCGATATTGCGTGCTGCACCGAAGAACTTCTTCGGCGGATACAGCGCTGCCGAGTCGACACCGCCTGACAGGATGCGTCCCGATGCCGGCGCGGCCAGGTTGTAGGCGCGTCCAAGCCTGGTGATGGAATCCAGCAGGATGACCACGTCGCGGCCCAGCTCGACCAGCCGCTTGGCGCGCTCAATGGCCAGTTCCGCGATGGTGGTGTGATCCTCGGCCGGCCTGTCGAAGGTGGAGGCGATGACCTCCGCGGTCGTGGCCCGCTGGAAGTCGGTGACCTCCTCGGGCCGCTCGTCCACGAGGACGACCATGAGGTGCACATCGGGATCGTTGGCGGTGATCGCATTGGCGATGGCCTGCAGCGCCATGGTCTTGCCCGCCTTGGGCGGGGAGACGATGAGCCCGCGCTGACCCTTGCCGATCGGAGCCATCAGGTCGACGATGCGCCCGACCATGTTGGTCGGGGTGGTCTCCATCCGCAGACGCTCCTGCGGGTACAGCGGCGTGAGCTTGCCGAAAGTGGGCCTGTTGCGCATGGCCTCCGGACTGGCACCGTTCACGGTGTCGACGCGTACCAGCGGGTTGTACTTCTCGCGGCGGTCGCCCTCATGTCCCTGCCGGATCGCGCCAGTGACCACATCGCCCTTGCGCAGGCCGTACTTGCGCACCATCGACAAGGACACATAGGCATCGCTGGATCCGGCGAGGTAACCGGAGGTGCGTACGAAGGCGTAGTTGTCGAGGACATCCAGCACACCGGCCACGTCGATGAGCACATCGCCGTCGTGCACCGATGTCTCGTCGATGTCCGACATGGAGTTGGAGCGCCCACGGCGATTCTGGCGATCACGTTGACGCCGACGGCGCGAACGGCGGCCATTGCCTTCGTCGTCACCACGGCGGCCATTGTCATTGCGAGACCTCGCACGATGGTTCTGCTCGGAGGCTTCCTCACCGCGCGCAGATTCACCCTGTGAATTCGGCACATCGTGCTGGCTGTGGCTGTGCGGATCGCCCAGCTGCTCCAGACGAGCCCCGACCTCGTCGGCGGTCGTTTCGGCTTCTTCTGTGCGATCTTGACCGGCCTGGGTATTGCGATGTCCGTGCTCGGAGCCGTCATGGCGTTGTGCCTTCGCGGCCTCCAGACGCGCCCCGATCGCATCCTGTCCGGCATCCGCCGTGCTGTCCTGGGCCGTATGGTTCGCGGGAGAGGTGCCTGCGACCAGCTCCTCCTGCACGGGAACGGCCTCGACATGGCGATGCTCGGGCTGGCCCGAATCGGATTCTGCGTGTTCGGCACGCCGCGTCTGCGGTTGTGCCGGTGACCTCGTCCCGGGCTGGGGGTCGACCTCCTCGACCGGCATCCTTGCCGGTTCGGAAGCGGCCCGGTGATCTTCGGCGCGGATGTCCGGAGCAGCCTCCGCATCGCGCTCGACACTGCGACGGCGCCGGCGGGGGCGTTCAGCGCTGAGCCCACGTTCAATGTCCTGGGACTCGGCGTTCTGGTGTTCGGCGTTCTGGGGGGAGGCCCCGCCCTGGCGGGCGTGGATGGCGCTCACCAGGGCGCCCTTGCGCATACTCCCCGCGCCCTTGATCCCGAGTTCAGCGGCGACGCGCTTGAGTTCCGGAAGTTTCAGCGCGCTGAGGACTGACGAGGCGGAATCGTCAGTTCCGCTCGGTGTGGTTGCCGACGGGGGCGCTTCGGTGATTTCGGTCACTGATGTCCTTTCCATGCCGCACACGGGCTGCCTGCCCCGCGCGGTTGCACACTCCATCGGAGCCTCGCAGGCAATCGGAACCTCGTAGGCATGGCACTGCCCGCAGAGGAGGGCACGGGGGAACGGTGGAAACTCAGTGAATGTCGTCATCTCGGATGTGCCCGGTTGACACCGGACGACCGTAGATCACGACGAGAGCACAGGTTTCGGTCCGATCGGCCCGAGGCCTTGGACCCGAATGAAGGATGAGTGACACTCCGGTTCTACGTGCGCACCGGATGTGCTCTGCGTAAAGAATATCAGCGATTTGGTGATGGGCAACCCGCCACCCCTCCGAGAGTGTCGCCGGGAGGATGTTCGGTACCCGCCCGCTCAGCCCTGGACTGCAGCGTCCAAGTCCTCGGCGGCCTTGCTGAAGAGTTCTTGCAGTTGCGCATAGTCGCTTGCCACCGGGATGTCGGGGAATTCCGCGATGACATTCTCCGGCGGGCAGAAGAATGCGCCGAAGTCTGCTGCCTGGAGCATGTGCGTGTCGTTGTAGGAATCACCGGTGGCCATGGTGGTGAAATTCAGTTCCTCCAGTGCCCGCACCACTGCCCGCTTAGCGTCCGGCTGGCGGAGCTTGTAACCCACCACCGTGTCGTCCTCGACGACCAGGTTGTGGCAGAAAATGGTGGGGCGGTTCAGCTGCGCCATCAATGGCCCGGCGAAATCGTAGAAGGTGTCGGACAGGATGACCACCTGCCAGCGCTCCCGCAGCCAGTGCAGGAAGTCCGCGGCACCAGGCAGCGGGTGCAGCTGGGCGATCACCGATTGGATGGCGCTCAGGGTGAGCCCGTGCTCACGCATGATCTTCAGCCTGTGGTTCATCAGTTCGTCGTAGTCGGAGATGTCACGGGTGGTGAGCCGCAATTCCTCGATGCCGGTCCGTTCGGCGACACTGATCCAGATCTCTGGGACGAGAACTCCCTCGAGGTCGAGGCAGGCGATATGCATGGGGCTCCTAAACTCCTTCGGCACGAATCAGGCGGACGGGTCCGATGAGCAATCCGGAATTCTGCAATTCCTCGACGCATTCCCGGACATCGGACTCCTGCGCCAGGTGCGTCATCAGGGAGACCCGGGCCGAGGCCGGCTCGTCGCCATCGACGGTGGGATTCTGGCGCACCGAGTGCAGTGAGACGTGATGATGGGCGAGCAGCCCAGCCACCGCTGCCAGCACACCGGACTGGTCGGTCACCCTGAAACGCAGATAGTAGCGGGACAGGGTCTGCCCCATCAGGGCGGTGTCCAAGGCCTTGTAGACCGAATGAGCCGGACCCACGACACCTCGCAGCCTGTTGCGTGCCACCGTGACGAGGTCGCCGGTCACAGCACTGGCTGTGGGTGAACCGCCGGCACCCGGCCCGAGGAACATCAGCCGCCCGGCGTTGGTGGCTTCCACGAAGATCGCATTGTTCGGTCCGTGCACCATGGCGAGGGGATGGCTGTCCGGCACGAGCGCCGCATGCACCCGCACCTCGATCCGGCTGCGCTCATCGAGCTTGGCTATCGCCAGTGGTTTGATGACGCAGCCCATCGCGGCGGCAGCATCGATGTCCTCGGTGGTGACATCGGTGATGCCCTCCCGGTAGACATCGGATCCCCGCACGGTGGAATGGAAAGCCAGACTGGCAAGAATCGCCGCCTTGGCCGCAGCATCGAAACCCTCGATGTCAGCCGTCGGATCGGCCTCGGCGAAGCCCAGATTCTGCGCGCTGACAAGGGCCTCCTCGAAGCTCTGGTGCTCGGTGGTCATCTTGTCGAGGATGTAGTTCGTGGTGCCGTTCACCACGCCCACCACAGTGCGGATCTGGTCGCCCACTAGGGATTCGCGCAATGGCCGGATGATCGGGATGGCCCCTGCCACTGCGGCCTCGAAGTAGACGTCCACGCCATTGCGCTCGGCAATGGCGAAGATCTCCTCGCCATGCGCGGCAAGCAGCGCCTTGTTGGCGGTGACCACCGAGGCTCCGTGCTCGATGGCGGAGATGATCAGTTCACGGGCCGGATCCAACCCGCCGATCAGTTCGATGACGATGTCTGCACCGGAGTCGGCCACCAGGGCGGCGGCGTCATCGGTGAGCAGTGCCGGATCAATGCCGGGGCGTGGCACAGATGCATCCCGGACGGCGATGCCGCTGACTTCGAGCCTGCAACCGGATTTGGCCGCGAGGTCGTCGGCATGTTCCAGCAGGATGCCGGCCACCTGACGCCCGACGGTGCCGCAGCCCAGCAGGGCGACCCGTAGCACCTTCACCGGCGCCGAGGCAGCCACCGTGTCCTGGTCCATTGCCATCCCTTCAGCGTCCCACGTCGAGTCTGAACAGGTCATCCATGGTCTCACGGCGGATCATCGGGCTCAGCTGCCCCTCGTGGACGCGCACCACGGCAGGACGCAGTGCATGGTTGTAGTTGCTGGCCATCTCGCGAGAATAGGCGCCCATCGTGGGGACCGCGATGAGATCACCCGGGGCGATGTCGGAGGGAAGGAAGACATCACGCACCAATATGTCGCCGCCCTCGCAGTGCTTGCCGACCACACGGCAGAGCACACCCGTCTCGTTCGAGCAGCGATTCGCCAGCACGGCGGAATATTCCGCGGCATACAGCGCGGGACGGATGTTGTCGCTCATTCCCCCGTCGACACTCACGTAGACCCGCTGGCCGCCACCATCGAGGTCGACCGTCTTGACGGTGCCCACTGTGTAGACCGCCATGGTTGTCGGGCCAACGATGGCCCGGCCCGGCTCGATCGACATTGCGGGTACTGCCATGCCATGGGCGCGGGCCTCGTGCTCGACGATGTCGCGCAGACCGGTGGCCAGATCGTCCGGGCTGGCAGGGGAATCGGCGCTGGTGTAGGCCACACCGAATCCGCCGCCCAGGTCGAGTTCGGGCAGATGCACGCCGGTGGCATCGGTGAATTGCGACATCAGCTTCATGGTGCGAAGTGCCGCGACCTCGAAACCACCGGTGTCGAAGATCTGGGAGCCGATGTGACTGTGCACCCCGAGCAGTTGCATGGACGGCGAGTAGTGACAACGCACCATGGCGACCATCGCCTGCCCGTTGGCGATCGAGAAGCCGAACTTCTGGTCCTCGTGCGCGGTGGCGATGTACTCATGGGTGTGCGCTTCCACACCTGGGGTGACGCGCACCATCACGCGCGCCCTGTAGCCGTGCGCACGGCACAGTTGCTCGATGCGGGCGATCTCGTCCAGGGAGTCGACGATGATGCAGCCCACATTGTTGCTGAGGGCCAGTTCGAGTTCGTCCGTCGTCTTGTTGTTGCCGTGCATCCCGATCCGGGTGGGGTCCATGCCGCCGGTCAGCGCCACCTGGAGCTCTCCGCCGGAGCAGACGTCCAGGTGCAGGCCCTCCTCCATCACCAGCCGGGCGATGGTGCGGGTGAGCATGGCTTTGCCCGCGTAGAAGACCTTCCAGCCACCGAAAGCGGTACGGAACTCGCGGGCCCGGCGGCGGAAGTCCTCCTCGTCGAACAGGTACAGCGGTGAGCCCTCGCGTTCCAGCGCAGAGACCACGTCCACGCCACCGACGGTGAGACGTCCCGAGGCATCGCGCGCCACCGAACAACTCCACAGGCTGGGATTCAGGGCATTGATGTCCTTGGGCTCGGTGAGCCACTGCGGTCCCGGCGCTGAGACATCGGCATGGATGGAGCCGGCGACGTGCATATGGGTCACATCGACCCATCTTTCCAGATCCGCAGGGGCAAAAGCACATCCGACAATGTGTGGACGCCCGGATTTCCTGTGACAATCGTCTGTCGGGAGGAGCCGATTCCCAGGCATGGGAGCGTCCGGGCGCGTCCACACGCATGTCCGGGGGATGGGTTGGCAGCCGGACGGCGTCACGCGCTAGGCTGACATGCGGTCTGGCGCATTTCTGCCGGCCTTGCTCCCGTAGCTCAGGGGATAGAGCACCGCCCTCCGGAGGCGGGTGCGAGGGTTCGAATCCCTCCGGGAGCGCACAGCCGGGGCGCAGCCACCACGGGAGGGATATGGCAGACCAGACCCAGGTCTGTGCCACAGATCACCTGCCCCGTGGGGTTGTGTGCTCAGGTGCCACGGCCGCAACACCGGTGCGGATGACTACGCGGGTCTCCCGCCAGTTCACTTTGGCCTTCACCCGGGAGCGTCTGCAGTCCGGCCGCTTTCTTCTCTTCCTCTGGTTCGCGGCGCGGCTGCTGATCTTCTTCATCTGGGCGTTCATCTCCCCCGCCAGCCAGGGTGATGTCGTCTACTACTTCCAGCGCATCCAAGTGCTGTTCAACCAGGGCGCTGGCCAGACGCTGCAGGAATATCCCACTCCGGTGATCTGGCTGCTGGCGCTGCCCTATCTTCTCGGGTTCGGGCACCAGCAGGCCTATGTGGTGGCATTCGCTCTGATCATGCTGGGTTTGGACGCCCTGTTCACCTGGTCTCTGTGGCGTACCGGTGGGGCCATGAAGGGCCAGGCAGTGGTCTTCTGGACCCTGTTCCTGCTCCTGGTGGGCCCGACCGCCTATCTGCGCTTCGACCTCGTCACTTCGGTGCTGGCCGGCTGGTCGCTCATCCTGCTACTGCGCAGGCGCAGCGCGAGTGCGGGTTTCCTCACTGCCGTGGCCGCCTCCGTCAAATTGTGGCCGGCCCTGCTGTGGCCTGCGTTGATGCCCGGACCACGCCGGCAGAAACTGCGCGCCACCATCGGTTTCGTTGCCGGTGGGGTGCTGCTCGTCGCGGTTTCACTGGTCTACGCGGGATGGGACCGGTTGCTGTCCCCGTTGAGCTGGCAACAGGGTCGCGGGCTGCAAATCGAGTCTGTCTGGGCCACCGTGCCGATGCTGGCCAGGGCCTTCCATGCTGGGGACTACATCGTCACGCTGTCGCCGTATCAGGCCTATGAGATCTGGGGACCGGGCGTTCAGGTGCTCATCAAGGCCAGTGATGCGGCCTTCGTGATCGGGCTGCTTGCGGCCATGTTGTGTTATGTCATCTGGCTGTGGCGTGGGCACGGACGGATCATCGAATCGGTGGCGCTGGTGGAACTCATCGTGCTCGTGATGATCATCACCAACAAAACCTTCAGCCCGCAGTACATGATCTGGCTGGGCGGCCCCGAGGCTGCCGCTTTCGCTGTGCTCGGCACCCGTACTCACCACGCACGCCGATTTCATGCCGATCGCACCCGTATCAACAATCTCTCCGTCTGGATACTCATCGCCACCGGCCTCACGCTGCTGGTCTATCCCTTGAGTTACGACATGCTGGTGAGCGATTGGAATGTCCGCGACTCGGTGATGAGGGTCCCTGCCACCCTGATTCTGGTGGCGCGCAATGTTGCGCTCATCGGTGTCCTGATCCAGGTCATCCGGTGGGCCTGGAGCTTTCTCGGCCCGAGTGCACTCCGCGCCGCCAGGCACGGCCGTGAATCTCGAGTGGGTGCTGACGAGGACATCGAGCACCCTGACACAGCTGTTGGTGGGGACCTCAACCAGACAGATGAGTCATGACGGTCCTCGTGTGGGCGAGACTGCGCCGATGGTGGTCCCGCCCGCGGGTAAAACCTCTGGACGACTGGCTGGGCCTGGTCGCCTGGATGGTGTCCCGGTCGTTGATGGTCTACGTGTTCGTCACCCAGACCCGATTCATCAGTGACGACGTGCAGTACTACTTCACATCCATCGACAGCGACGTCTGGACCGCTACGGGGGACCTGTCCCACTCGCTGGTCGAGTACCCCGTACCGGTGGTCTGGATCATGCAAGCAGTCAGGTTGGTCTCTGGGCCCTCGGAGAATGTCTACGTCTTCACCTTCGCGCTGCTGCTGGCCGCCATGGATGTGACCTGCTGCTGGGTGTTGTGGACGAGGGTGTCCCGACTGTCCAGCGGCCTGTGGATGTTGTTCACCTTTCTCATCGGGCCGCTGGTGTGGTTCCGGATCGATCTCATTCCTGCAGTGTGCGTCCTGGTCGCCCTGAAGGAGCTGGAGCGTCGCCCCAGATTGGCTGGCGGTGCCATCGCCCTGGGTGCGGCCACGAAGCTGTGGCCGGCCCTGCTCATCGTCCCCATGCTCGGCCTGCACCGGACCGGTCGTCGCCGAGGCCTGGGATTCCTGGTGACAGGGCTTGCCATCGGGCTTGCCTCCCTGGCCACCGAGGGATTCGTCCGGTCGGCCTCACCGCTGACCTGGCAGTCGGCCCGCGGGCTCCAGGTGGAATCCGTGTGGGCCACAGGACTGATGCTGGCCCGGCTGGGCCCGCACGGGCACGACTGGGTTGTGCACCTCAGCCGTTTCAATGCCTATGAGATCTATGGCCCCGGAACCGGCGCCTGGACCACAGCCGCGAATGTCTCGATGATTGTGCTCATTGTGCTCGTCGTGGTGCTTGGCTGGTTCATCGGGCTCGGTGGCATCGGCCTTCCGAGACACACGCTCGCCGCAGCAGGGGCGCACTCGGGCCGGCGTGACCGCGAACTGGCCATCACCTTGTCGACCCTGGCGATCGTGTGCGGTGTGATCATCGCCAACAAGACTTTCAGCCCGCAGTACATGATCTGGCTGACGGGCCCTTTCGCCGTGCTCATCGCCGCGCAGCTGCGTTCCGAGGATCGGCGCCACGCGATCATCATGCTCGTTCTCGGGCTCGTCGCGGCCGGACTCACCCAGTTCGAATTTCCACTGAACTATTCCGGGCTGGTGCAGACAGCCACGCCTGGCATCACGGTCACCGTGGTGCTCGCGGTGCGCAATGTGCTCATGGTGGTGCTCACCGTCTATGCCAGTGTTCTGGCGCTGCGCGCATCCTGGCGAGTCGGGCTGGTACATCATCGTGACGTGGTGGTCACGCCTGTTGAGGAGTCTGTGAGCAGTACCAAGTCCGCGCTGCACAGCGCGGCGGGCGCGGGAGGCGTGACATCGTGAGCAGCCAATCTGGGACTCTGGCCGAGTTGAAGCGCCCGCAATGGGTGGTCGGATTCTGGCTGTTCAGCAGGGCGGTCATGCTGTGCGTGTTCTGGTCGCTGGCCAGCTTCATCCGCAATGACGTCAATTACTACGCCCAGTCGGTCCTGGCGCATCCATGGCCGATCGCCGACGACATCCGGTCGGTTCTGGTGGAGTACCCCACGCCGGTCGTGTGGTTCATGCAGCTGATGGGCTGGTTCTCCGGCGGCTCCATCGACGGCTATGTGTCGGCCTTCTGCTTCGTCATCGTCGTTCTGGACGCCCTCGCCTGCGCCGCGCTGTACCGCTTCGAGTCACCACTTGCGGCCGGCCTGTGGGCACTGGCCGGCGCCCTGCTCGGTCCGTTGATGTGGTTCCGCTTCGATCTGGTGCCGACGTTGTGCGTCCTCGGTGCGCTGTACTGGGTGCGCAGACGCCCCGCCCTGGCCGGTGTGATGATCGCCCTCGGTGCCGGCCTGAAGCTGTGGCCGGCCCTGCTCATCATTCCGATGCTGGGCATCTCCAGGCCGGCGCGCCGAAGAGGTGCCGGCTTCGTCATCACCGGTTGCGTACTGGTGGTGGTGTCGGTGGCCTCCCAGGGACTGGCGCGCACCCTCTCGCCGCTCACCTTCCAGTCTGACCGCGGATTGCAGATCGAATCGGTCTGGGCCACTCCCCTCATGCTCAGCCGGTTGTGGACTTCGGGCGACCAGACCTTCGTGGAGTTCAGCAACTATCAGGCATACGAAATCTTCGCACCCTCGGTGCATGTGTGGATGGGGCTGGCCGGGGTCGTCATGCTCCTGGTCATCGTCTTCGCCTTGCTGTGCTGCTGGTGGATCGGGTTCGGCGGTGCCGGTCTGCCCGGTCATGGCCTACCGCCGGAGCAGGAGGGCCAGTCCCAGGAGACTGCCATCCTGCTGGCCTGCACCGCGCTGGTGTGCGGGGTGATGGTGGCTGACAAGACGCTGAGCCCACAGTATCTGATCTGGTTGTTCGCACCCCTGGCGATCGTGGTGGCGCGGACAATCGCCCATCCCGTGCCCGGAATCCCGGGCGCTGCTGGGCTGCGAATTGGGGCACTGGGCATGGCCACCATCGGTGTGACGCAGCTCGTCTACCCGCTCAGCTATTCGGGTCTCATCGGGCGCACGGATCCCAACATCGGGTCAACCGTTCTGCTGGCGATCAGGACTAGTCTGATCGTTGCGCTGACAGCGTATTCATGCCATGGAGCCGTGAAGGCTTCCCTGGCCGTTGGACGGAGCACTGCGGCCCAGTACAGTTCGAGCCTGTCGACTCGGGCGATCACATGGAAGTGAGGGACGTGGCAAGGCCACGGACATGATGGCAACAACCGACGAATTCGGTGCAAATGACTGGCTCATCGAGGACATGCGGGAGCGCTTCCAGAAGGACCCGCATTCCGTGCCCGACAAGTGGGCCGCATTCTTCACTGCCGAGCAGACCCCCCCGCTGAATACCGGCACGAGCACCGCTGAGACACCCGGCGATGCCCCGGCACCGGCATCGCCGGGGGGGGCGCGGGCCGCCGGGGGGGCGCCCGCCCGCCGCCCCGCGCCGGGGGCCCGCCCCGGCGCCCCGAGCCCCCCCCCGCCCCCGGGACACCCGCCCCCCCCGCGGCGCACCCCCCCGCCTACCCCCGGCCCCGCCCCGCGGCGGGTGGCGCTCGTCCCTCAGGGAGCGAGCACGCCCGCAGCACCTCGCAGGCTGCCGCCCCGGACGCCCAGATCCCCACCTCGACCCGGGGCCCAGGAGACACTGCCGGCAACGCACGCTCCCCACGGTCACGCGTCGTGCCCGGTCATGACTCCGCCGCGGGCGCCCCGCCGTCCAGCCGCGTCCAGGCACCGGTGCCCAAGGTCGAGCCACCCATGAAGACCAAGGACGCGCCCGACCAGGTCGGCACCGGCCGAGGTCTTTCGGCCGACGTCCCCAATCCCGCGGATCGTCCCGGACCTGCCCGCAAGGCACCGAGGAAGACAACGCTCAAGGGCGCTGCGCGGTCCACCGCGCGGAACATGAACGAGTCCTTGTCTGTGCCGACGGCCACCTCGGTACGTCAGGTACCGATGAAGCTGGTCATCGACAATCGCGCGAGGATCAACAGCTTCCTGCGCCGTTCCCGCGGCGGCAAGGTGAGCTACACCCACATTCTGGCTTTCGCGATGCTGCGTGCCCTCATCGATGTGTCGGAGATGAACAATTCCTATGAGGAGGCCGATGGCAAGCCGACCCTGGTCGAGCACCAGGGTGTGAATCTCGGCATTGCCGTCGATGTCACCGCCCGTGACGGCAGTCGGCGCCTCATGGTGCCCAACATCAAGGACGCGGACGGCCTGAACTTCGCCCAGTTCTGGGTGGAATACGAAAACCTCATCACGCGGGCACGTGAGGGCAAACTCACCGTCACCGACTTCGAAGCCACGACGGTGTCCATCACGAATCCTGGTGGTATCGGCACCAATCTCTCGGTGCCGCGCCTGATGGCTGGTCAGTCAGTCATCCTCGGCATCGGATCCATCGACTACCCGGCCAGCTATGAGGGTACGAATGTGCGCCGGCTCACCGAGTCCGCCGTGTCGAAGGTGTGCACCCTCACCTCCACCTACGACCACAGAGTCATCCAGGGTGCGGTGTCCGGGGAGTTCCTGCGCCGTATACAGCAACTGCTGCTGGGCGAGGACGGCTTCTACACCGACATCTTCGAGTCCCTGCGCATTCCGCACCCGCCGTTGAGCTGGTCCAAGGATTACGATCCTGAGGCAGTCGCTGGTGTGCCCAAGGCGGCCCGAGTGCTCGAACTGGTGCACTCCTACCGCTCCAAGGGTCATCTGCTGGCCGATCTGGATCCTGTCGAGTACCGGATGCGCACCAACCCCGATCTGGAGCTGGGTGCCCACGGCCTGTCCATCTGGGATCTCGACCGGGAGTTCCCGCTCGGACGCTTCGCCGGTTCGGAGAACCAGCACCTGCCCTTGCGCACCATCCTCGGCTTGCTGCGTGACTCCTACTGCCACACCCTCGCCATCGAGTACATGCACATCGATGACCCCGAGCAGCGCGAGTGGATCCAGGAGAGAGTCGAACGGCCCAGGCCTACCCGGCCCCGCGAGGAGCACCTGCTGATCCTCGACAGGCTCAGTGAGGCTGAGGTCCTGGAGACCTTCCTGCAGACCAAGTACGTCGGCCAGACCCGGTTCAGCATGGAGGGTGCCGAGTCGGCAATCGTCATCCTGTCGGAGTTGTGCGGAGCTGCCGCCGACCATGACATGGCCGAGGTGACCATCGGGATGCCGCACCGCGGTCGACTCAATGTGCTCACCAATGTGGCGGGCAAGCTCTACTCCCAGATCTTCCGCGAGTTCGACGATTCCACCTCCGAGTCCGAGGTGATCAGCGGCGATGTGAAGTATCACCTTGGTGCCGAGGGCCAGTTCACAGCACTGTCCGGCAAGAGGGTGAAGGTCTCGGTGGTGGCCAATCCCAGCCATCTCGAGGCCGTCGATCCGGTGCTGGAGGGTATCACCCGGGCCAAGCGCGATCGTCAGCCGCATCCGGCTGATTTCCCGGTGATGCCGGTCCTGATGCACGGCGATGCGTCGTTCTCGGCCCAGGGCATCGTCTACGAGGTGCTGCAGATGAGTCAGCTGCGTCCCTACCGGGTGGGTGGCACGATCCACCTGGTGGTGAACAATCAGCTGGGCTTCACCACCTCACCGCGGGACGGCCGCTCCTCCAAGTACTGCACCGATGTCGCCAAGGCACTCGGTTCCCCGGTCATCCATGTCAACGGCGATGATCCCGATGCGTGCGCCCGGGCCGGCGCGCTGGCCTTCGACTTCCGCGCGCGTTTCCACAAGGACGTCGTGATCGACATGGTCTGCTATCGGCGTCGTGGCCACAACGAGGGCGACGACCCGAGCTTCACGCAACCGAAGATGTACCAGTTGATCTCGCACAAGAAGTCGGTGCGCAAGCTCTACACCGATGCTCTCATCGGGCGCGGCGACATCTCCATGGATGACGCCGAGAAGGCGGTGAACCGCTTCCGGGCACGGCTGGAGGAAGTGTTCTCGATGGTGCGTGATCCAGAGCTGAGCACCAAGCAGGTCGACAATGCCGCGGAGTACCGGCTCTCGCCGATGTACCCCGACAAGCCCGGCAACCTCACCGCTCCCCCTGCTGCCTCCGCCGAGGAGCTGGAGAGGGTGGCAGCGGTCTATGAGGAATTGCCGTCCAACTTCACGGCCCACCCGAAGGTGGTTCGCCAGCTGCAGCGCCGCGCCAAGGCGATCCGCCAGGGACCGATCGACTGGGCCACGGCCGAGCTGCTCGCCTTCGGCACCCTCGCCCAGGAACGTCGCCATGTCCGTCTGGTGGGCCAGGACACCCGTCGTGGCACCTTCAGCCAGAGGTTCGGCGCGGTGGTGGACAATGTCACCGGTGAGGCCTGGGTCCCGCTGAAACACCTGTCCCCCGGCCAGGCCCCGGTGGACATCTACGACTCCAATCTCTCCGAGTACGGCGCAATGGGTTTCGAGTACGGCTACTCCGCTGCGGCCCCGGATGCCCTGGTGCTGTGGGAGGCCCAGTACGGCGATTTCGCCAACGGTGCCCAGATCATCGCCGACGAGTTCATCACCTCTGGCTTCGCAAAGTGGCACCAACGTTCCGGGACGGTGCTGCTCTTGCCGCATGGCTATGAAGGTGCCGGACCAGACCACTCGTCGTGCCGGATCGAACGCTGGCTGCAGTCCTATGACGACGGCAATGTTGCGGTGACGATGCCGAGCACACCGGCCTCCTACTTCCACCTGCTGCGTCAGCATGCCTATGTGAATTGGCATCGCCCGCTGGTGGTGGCGACGCCGAAGTCGATGTTGCGCAACCCGGCCGCGGTCAGCCAGCCAGAGGATTTCCTGGTGCCCAATTGGCGCCCGGCGCTGCCCGACCCGACGATCAGCGATCCCTCCAAGGTCAACCGGATCCTGCTGTGCAGTGGCAAGGTGCGCTGGGATCTGGTCTCCCAGCGGGCCAAGCTGGGTCTGCAGGATCAGGTCGCGATCATTGCCATCGAGCGTATTTCGCCCCTTCCCACCGATGCGCTGGTTGCCATCCTGTCCAAGTTCGGGTCGTTGGACGACCTTCGCTTCGTGCAGGAGGAGCCGCGCAACCAGGGTGCATGGCAGTTCTTCGAACTGAATTTGACGCCGCGCCTCAGCGCAGGCCTGGGCCGTGAGATCAGGCTGCGTCCCTTCACCCGTCCCGCGTCGCCCGTGTCATCGGTGGGTTGGCACGATGTGCACATGAGCCAGCAACACGAATTGATCACTGCCGCACTCACCCAAGATTGACGTAGTCTTGGTGACTGCCCTGAGGTGTGCGTCAAGTTCCGGTCCGCCGTTGCATTGGCAGTCCTGACCAGCATGTCAGGGTAGTATCTCGGGGTTGCTGCTCGCCAGACGAGCCGTGCCGATGAAATCGATGTTCCCGGTGCCCACGGTATGACCGTGCACCGATGCAGAAGGAGTCACAACCAGATGGACTGGCGCCACAAGGCTGCCTGCCTCAACGAGGACCCGGAGCTTTTCTTCCCGATCGGGAACACGGGTCCTGCGTTGGCTCAGATCGAAGAGGCCAAGAAGGTCTGCCAACGCTGCGAGGTCCGCGAGGACTGTCTCGCCTGGGCACTGGATGCGGGCCAGGATCACGGCGTGTGGGGCGGGATGTCCGAGGACGAGAGGCGCGCGCTGCGCCGCCGGGCAGCCCGCAACAGACGCAGTGCCTGAGTTCTGGCAACCTTCTCGGAGCCGCTAGACCCGGAGGGTCTCGGCAGGCACGATCACCCGAGATGTGGCGCCTGGACCCCCGGGATTGTTGAACAGGGTGAATTCACCACCCATGTCTGCCACCAGAGTCGTCACGATCGAGGTGCCCAGACTGTTGGTCGAACCCATCACGAAGCCCTCGGGCAGACCGGCACCCTCATCCACGACATCCAGCACGAGGCCGCCCTGGGCGGTGCGGCTCGGGCGTACATGGACTGCACCGGCTTCGTCGCCGAGCCCGTGTTCGATTGCATTCTGGCACAGTTCGGTGAGAACCAGGCTCAGCGAGGTGGCGACCTTCGCCGGGACGAGACCGAAACTTCCCTGACGGCGGGCGCGGATGCCACCGCGGGCGGAGGCGACATCACCTACAGTCTCCAAGATTTTGTCCGCCACCTTGTCGAAATCCGCTGCCTCGTCGAAGCTCTGCGAGAGGATCTCGTGCACTGCTGCGATCGACTGCACCCGGCTCATCGCGTCGTACAACGCGTTCTCGGCCTCTTGGGAGTGGGAACGCCGCGATTGCAGACGCAGCAATGCGGCGACCGTTTGCAGATTGTTCTTCACCCTGTGATGGATTTCACGGATGGTGGCGTCCTTGGTGATGAGCTCGCGCTCACGCTCGCGCAATTCCGTGATGTCGCGGCACATCACCAGCACGCCGGCACGGTGCGTTCCCAGGCTGAGCGGTAGTACGCGCAGCCGTATGCACCCATCGGGATTCTGGGCATCGAATTCCCCGGGAGAACCGGTCGTGAAACCGACAGCCCCACTGGCCGCGACGCTCAAGATCTCCGCGCCGAGTTCGTGGAGGGTCAGGTCTTCGATGCTCTCGCCGAACATGTCTCCCACCAGGCCCAGACGGCGATAGGCCGACACCGCATTCGGGCTGGCATAGCTGATCACCCCAGCATTGGTGATGTAGACCAGTCCGTCGCCCACCCTGGGGCTGATCACCGAGTCACTGGGTGGCTCCAGCGGGTAGACGCCCCGCCAGGTCATGTCCGAGAGTATGTCGGCGATCTCGAGATAGCAGTCCTCCATGGCTCCCGGCGCCCGGACACCCATCTGATTGGTGTGCCGCTCCACGATCCCGATCACCTCGTCATGGCGGATGATCGGGATCGCCCAGACGTCCACCGGGATGCCGGCCTGCAACTTGTTGTCGGAGGTCTCGCTGATCTGGCGGGAGAGATATGCCTCCACGACCAGCGAGTCGGGCTCATAGCTGATGTCATCGCCCACCACATCGTCCTCCAGCGCAGTAGGGCCGGTGACAGGGCGCTGCTGGGCAGCTGCCCAGAAGACATTGTCGTCGGCATCGGGCACCCACAGGACCAGGTCTGAGAAGGAGGTGTCGGACAGCAGGTGCCATTCCCGGACGAAGGATGCGAGCCAGCTCTGATCTGCCGCACTCAGACTGGTGCGCCCCGCCAGAACTTCGCTCATCGACAGCATGGTGCAACTCTAGGGCGACCTGATCCGGGCGTTTACGCCGGCCGTGGCAGGTGCGCAGTTCGTTTTTCCGCCTCGCTGGTGTCGAGGACGACGACCCTCTGGATTGGCGTCCGGGATGGATTGCTTTGGACGCAGGGGGCTGTGGTGGCAGAATGTTTCTCCGTGCCTGCGGTTGCCATATCGCAGGAGTCCACAACTACTGCGCCGGGTCCCACCGGGCGTCGGGGATCGGGAGGTCGACATGGGCAAGACAGGTCGAAAGCGTCGTTCGAGGCGCAAGCATGCAGCCAACCACGGCAAGCGTCCCAATGCGTGACGCTGCCTGAGGCACACGAAGGCCCCGCAATCCTAGGATTGCGGGGCCTTCGTGTGCCTATGCCCGGTGTCTGTCAACGTTGCGTCCATCGATCACCCTGCACGGGGATGCTCGCTGCGTGCACATCACGAACTCGCCACCCATGATCTCGCCGGTGGGCCGGTGCTACCAGCAAAGGTCGCTCACCGTTCGCGGGTGCGCGTGATGGCGGTGATCCGCACCCGCAGCTGCTCGGATGCCATCGGAGTACAGGAACAGCGCTTGATCATGGCGGAGATCATCTGCTCCACGTCGTAGTAGTCCATGCAGTGCTCGCACATCAGAAGGTGCTGGCGAATCTCGTCGGCAGTGGCTTCCGGCAATTCGCCGTGCAGGAATGCCTGCACCTTGTCCATCGCGAAAGTGCACATGTCCTCGTGGGTTGCGTCACCGGGATCGTGGACGCCCACCACGTGCTCATGGCTGTCTCGTATCTCAGTCATCTTGCGAATGCCTCCCGATACCGTGTTCGCTGGCGAAATCGGCAAGCTGTTTGCGCAATTGCGCACGTCCCCTGTTCAGCCGCGACATCACCGTGCCGATGGGTGTGCCCATGATCTCCGCGATCTCCTTGTAGGAGAAACCCTCGACATCTGCCAGCAGGACCGCCTCGCGGAACTCCGGGGACAGTCTGCTGAGGGCATCGGTGACGGCGCCGTCCGGGATGCCCCGAAAGGCCTCGGTCTCGGCAGAGGGATTGCCAGTGGAGTCATGGGAGGCGGCCCTCGCGAGCTGCCAGTCCTCAATGTCATCGCCGGAGCCGGTCTGCGGCTCGCGCTGCGCCTTGCGGTAACTGTTGATGTAGGTGTTGGTGAGGATCCGGTAGAGCCAGGCCTTCAGGTTCGTTCCGGGCTTGAACTGCTTGAACGAGCTGAACGCCTTGGTGAAGGTCTCCTGGACGACGTCTTCGGCATCGGCCGGATTCCGGGTCATGCGCAGTGCCGCGCCGTACAACTGGTCGAGGTAGACCATGGAGTCACGTTCGAAGCGTTCGGCGCGTTCCTCGTCGGTCTCGGTCTCGCGCACGTCGACATCCGGATCGGTGTTCTTGTCACCGACCGAATCACTTTTCGCAGATGCAGCAATCATCATTACGTACGACATTACCGGACTGCTGGTAGCGGTCTTCGTAAACACGAAGTCGGAACACCTGCTCAGCCACCCTTATTCCCCTCCTGGTTGTCCGTCAGGGGCTCCAGCAGTTCCGCAGAATCGTTGGCAACCCGGTTGACTGCGCTGGACACCCGGTAGGCGGTCATCTCCTCATCAGCTGGAATGTGAACCATTTCAAGGGCTGCGTGGCCATCGGTGAGATCACGGTCCAGCCAGGGCGTCCAGTTCTCAGGGGCAACCTGGACGGGCATCCTGTCGTGGACGTGTCCCAGGTTGTCGGCAGCCCGTGTGGTGAGGATCGCGCAGCTGGACAACCACTCCCCGGCCGGAGTGCGCCAGAACTCGAAGAGGCCTGCCATGGCCATCGGAGAGTGATCGGCGCGATGGATGAAATTGGGGATCTTGGTCGTCCTGCCGTCCTGCTTGGATGCGTACCACTCGTAGTAACCATCCGCCGGCAGCAGGCACCGGCGCCGCGCAACGGCGGCGCGGAAGTAGGGCTTGCCGTCTGCCGTTTCAAGACGGGCATTGATGACGGCCCGGCCGCCCAGTCCCCTGGCCCAGCTCGGGACGAGGCCCCATCGCAACCCCACCAGTACCCGTCCGCCGGCTTCGCCCGCAGCCTGGCTGCCGGGATCCTGCACTCCGGAGCCCGGTGCGGGTGAGAGGACGGCGGCCACCGTCTGGGTGGGAGCAATGTTGTATCGCGGGGCAAGCCACGAAGGCGTGTTCCGGACACCTTCCGCGATCTGCAGGATTTCCCCATCGTCGCGGGCCAGTCCGTCGATCGCGAAGTTCTCGGCGAGTTCACCGATGTCGGCGCTGAGCGCGTATCTACCGCACATGAATCCACCGTAATCGGCGTCCGCCAATGGCAGACGCCGAGCGGAAGGGGCGAATGTCGAGCGCCGGAATAACGGAAGCCAGGACCACGTGACACCGAATACGTGACACGGTGTGCGCCGCAGGGTACTAATGGACCATGTCATTGTTGCGTTTCACGTCCCGTGCCCTGTTCTCCTCATGGTTCATCGCGGAGGGCGCCCGCAACGCGGTCTCCCCCCACGCCGCAGCGGAGCGGCTGGATCCGACGATCCGCAAGATCGTGGGCAGCGCGAAATCCTTCCTTCCCGCAGAGATTGCCGAGCGCATTCCCGAGCAGACCACCACCTGGGTGCGCATCACCGGTGCGGTCCAGGTGCTGTCCGGCCTGGGCTATGCCTTCGGTGTCGCCCGCCGACCCAATGCGGCCGTGCTGGCCGCGATGAGTGCCTTGAGGCTGCCCTCCGAGGCCACCGGGGTGTTTCGTCATCGCGATGACGATGCCGCTCGTACCGGCCTGACCACGGCGACCGCGATGTTCGGGGCGGCACTGCTGGCCGCCCAGGACACCGAGGGCAAGCCGGGCCTCGTGTGGCGGGCCCGATTCGGTGTGCACAATGCTGCCGGCAGGGTGCAGGACGCCACGCACCAGGCCGTTGGCAGCGTGCAGGATGCCGCCCAGAATGCTGTCGACACGGTGCAGCAGATCGCCAGCTGATCTCAACCCGACCGGGCGGCTAGCCTGAACGTCATGACCATCCGCGCCGTCAAGAGTGTGAGTCTTCCTTCGTGGGCCGCACCGACCAGCCCGGAGCCGCTGCGCGCCCGCGTGGAAGTGCCCGGTTCGAAGTCCGAGAGCAACCGTGCACTGGTGATTGGCGCGCTGTCAGAAGCTCCGAGCACCATCCAGGGTGTGCTGCATGCCCGCGACACCGAATTGATGATCAACGCATTGACGGCGCTCGGCACCGGTTTCGGCGTCGATGCGGACGGCACCGTTCATGTCACGCCCAGCGAATTGCACGCGCCTGCTGAACCGCTGGACTGCGGGCTGGCCGGCACCGTGATGCGTTTCGTGCCTCCCATCGCGGCGCTCACCCCCGGCGTCACGCACTTCACCGGCGACAGGCGCGCCGGTGAACGTCCGCTGGCTCCGATGCTGGATGGGCTGCGCCAGCTCGGCGCACGCATCGATGCGGACTCGATCCCCTTCGCCCTCACCGCGCCCGTCGAACTGGTCGGCCGCACGGTGAAGATCGATTCCAGCGCGTCCAGCCAATTCATCTCCGGTCTGCTGCTCAGCGCCGCCCGGTTCCCCAGGGGCATTGACCTGCAGCATGTCGGGAACACAGTGCCTTCGGCCCCGCACATCGCGATGACCGTGTCGATCCTTGCCAGGCACGGTGTCCAGGTGGACGCGGACCCAGCTGCTGGACATTGGAAGGTCTCCCCCGGGCCCATCACTGCGGTGGATGAACGCATCGAACCCGATCTCACCAATGCTGCGGCATTCCTGGCTGCGGGTCTGCTGACCTCCGGGTCTGTGAGCATCGCGAGCTGGCCACGGCACACCGACCAGCCCGGTGCACTCATCGGGGCGATCGCGGCGCGCATGAATGCCTCGGTGACGATGACGCCTGAGGGCTTCACCGCGAGCACTCCGTCCCTTTCAGGTGCGGTGCTGGACCTGCACGAGGCCAGCGAACTCACACCCGTGGTCTCGGCACTGGCGGTGGCGGCCAGAGGCACCACCAAGATCAGTGGCGTGGGGCACATCCGGGGACACGAAACGGATCGCATCACTGCCATCGCCACAGAACTGTCGCGACTGGGGGTGCCGGTCGAGGAACATCCCGATGGCTTGGACATCGTGGGCATGGCGGGCCGGCTCGACGAATTGCACCCTTCGATCGGGGACGGCCTGTTCCATTGCTATGCCGATCACCGGATGGCACATCTCGGTGCCCTGATTGGCCTCATGGTTCCCGGTGTCGTCCTCGACGACGTGACATGCACGTCCAAGACCATGCCCGACTTCGCGGATCGCTGGACGAGGATGACTGAGAGCCGATGAGCGCCAGGCCGACGCGGGGCGCCATCGGGCGGGGCACCGATTTCGACTCCCACGACTTCAGTCGGCCCTCGAGACACAGCCGACCTCGCACCAAGGAACGCCCCGACTACTCCGATGCCCCATCCGGGCGCGTCATCGGGGTGGACAGGGGCCGCTACCGGGTCCTTCTCGAAGGTCGGGAGTACACACACGAGCTGACGGCCACAAAATCCCGGCGGATCGGCCGCAAGGGCGTCATCGTCGGTGACGTGGTGCGTCTCACAGGCGACACCTCCGGCAGGAAGGACACCTTGGGCCGCATCGTCGAGGTCGAACCGCGCAGGACGGTGCTCAACCGCACTGCGGACGACACCGACCCGACCGAACGCCCCATCGTGGCCAATGCCGACCAGCTCATGATGGTGGCCTCGCTGGCCGATCCGCCTGCCAGACCGGGCATGATCGATCGGGTGCTGGTGGCCGGCTATGTCGCGGCAGTTGCACCGATCATCTGCCTCACCAAGTCCGATTTGACCGATCCTGCGCCGATCACCGAGCTCTATGAACCGCTGGGTGTTCCCATTGTCATCTGCGAGCCTGGCTCCGACCTCAGTGAACTGAAATCGATGCTTGCCTCCAAGGTGACTGTGCTGGTCGGTCATTCGGGCGTGGGCAAGTCCACCCTGATCAACCGGCTCGTGCCCGACGCGGAACGGCGCACAGGTCACGTCAACGACGTCACGGGCAAGGGCCGGCAGACCTCCACCTCTGTGGTGGCGCTGCGGCTGCCCGCTCTCGAAGGAAGGATTGCTGATCCCGGCTGGGTGATCGACACTCCCGGTGTGCGCAGCTTCGGCCTCAGCAATGTCTCTCCCGAAGCGATTCTGGCTGGTTTCACCGATCTGGCGGAGTTCGTTGCGGACTGCCCGAGGGGATGCAACCACCACGCCGGGGCACCCGAGTGCGGTCTGGATGCTGCGCTGGCCGGGGGAGAGCTCTCCCCCGAGCGCCTGGTCAGCTTCCGCCGCATCCTGGATGCCGTCGACCGCCCGGCCTACGAGAACGGCTAGCCCCTCCGAGTTCTCCAGCTCAAGGGCGGATAGCAGGTTCCGGCGCGCCGAGCGTTCGGCCTTGTGACCAGCGTACGGGGCTGGCAACGATAGAGTTTCAGGCATGGCTGATGCGTCCGATTTCAAAGACGACCTGCGACTGGCCCACCTGATGGCGGACAATGCCGATTCCCTCACGATGAGCCGTTTCAAGGCGACCGATCTCAAGGTGCGCAGCAAGATCGACCACACTCCGGTCTCCGACGCGGACCAGGCGGTCGAGGCGGCGGTGCGCCGCACACTCGCGACGGCGCGTCCCCGCGACGCTGTGCACGGTGAGGAGATGGACGACACCGGCCAGGGGCCACGCACCTGGATCGTCGACCCCATCGATGGCACCGCCAACTATGTGCGGGGCGTGCCGGTCTGGGCGACTCTCATCGGCCTGCGGGTGAACGGTGAGATGTGCGTGGGAGTCGTCAGCGCCCCGGCCCTGGGACGCCGCTGGTGGGCCGCCAAGGGTGCGGGAGCCTTCACCGGGAAGACCCTGCTGGTGCCCACCCGGATCGGTGTGTCCAAGGTGGCCTCGGTGCCCGATGCCTTTCTGTCCTACTCCTCCATCGGGGGATGGATTCGCGACGGACGTGGCCAGGGCTTCGTCGATCTGATCCGTGATTGCGGCCGGACAAGGGCCTTCGGTGACTTCTTCAGCTACATGCTGGTGGCGGAAGGATGCGTCGACCTGGCCTGCGAACCCGACCTGGCACTGCACGACATGGCCGCGCTGGACATCATCGTGCGCGAGGCCGGCGGACGGTTCACCAATCTGGAAGGCGAGCCCGGCCCGGTCGGCCCCGGCGCTCTCGCGACCAACGGACGCCTGCATGCAGAGGTTCTCGAGCGTCTGCGCAAGGACGCCCGCCGCAAGGCCAGTCAAGACATCTGATCGTCCGGAGACAAATGCTCCCTGTTGAGGCCTCCATCCTCGGCAGGTCCGATCACGGAGTTCAGGCCCGCACAGAAACTTCTGGCGAACTTCTGGCGGGTCGCTGCCTCACGTCAGTCAGACAGCGACCCGACTGCAGTGACTCAGTCCCTGATGACCCGGCAACCGATCGTGTTCGGGATGTGCGCCAAATCATCCACCCAACCATCGGTCGCAGCGGTCACGTCGGTGACGGCATAACCGATGGAGCCCTTTGTGCTCAGCGCCTGAAAGGCGATGTTCGCATCGTGCTTGGAGAGCACTGAGTTCAGCTCTGCCATCACACCGGGAACATTGCGATGGATGTGTGTGACGCGCGCACCGACGCGTGGTGGCGTGGTCACCTCGGGCAGATCAACACTCATCGAGGTGGCCCCGGTGGTGATGAACTCGTGCAGCTTGTTCGCCACATAGCGCCCGATGTCGTACTGGGCCTCCTGGGTGGAGCCTCCGACGTGCGGGGTGAGGATCACATTGGGAATCCCCTGAAGTGGCGAGACGAAGGGCTCGCCTGACTTACGGGGCTCCTTGGGGTAGACGTCCACCGCCGCACCGGCCAGATGACCGGAACGCAGTGCGTCCGCGAGAGCGTTCTCGTCATAGACGAAGCCGCGGGACAGGTTGAGGAACAGGGAACGCGAGCGCATCGTGGCGAACTGATCGGCCCCGAAGAGCCCGGTGTTCTCCGGACGCCCATCGACGTGCAGTGAGATCGTCTCGGACTTGGAGAGCAGCTCTTCGAGGGAGTCGCAGCGGTGCGCATTGCCCATCGCCTGACGGTCCTGGATGTCGTAGTAGTACACGTGCATGCCGAAGGCCTCTGCCAGCACCGACAGCTGGGAACCGATGTTGCCGTAGCCCACAATGCCGAGGCTGCGACCGCGCACCTCGTGGGAACCGTTGGCCGACTTGCTCCAGGTTCCGGCATGCATCTGGGCATTGCGGTCGGTGAGCCGCCTGGCCATCGCCACGATCTCAGCCATTGCAAGCTCAACGACGCTGCGGGTGTTGGAGTAGGGAGCATTGAAAGCAGCGATTCCGTGCTCGGCGCAGGCATCGAGATCGATCTGGTTGGTGCCGATGCAGAATGCACCGATAGCCTTGAGATCTCCGGGCATGTTGGAGAGCACCTTGTCGGTGATGTTGGTGCGCGAGCGGATGCCGAGCATGTCAATGCCCTCAAGACTGGAAATGAGTTCGTCCTCGCCGAGAGCACCGGAGCGAGTTTCTACGTCATAGCCCGCGTCCGTGAGGATGCGGGTGGCTTCAGGGTGGATGTTTTCAAGCAGCAGAACCTTCACGCGATGATTCTAGGTGCTCTCATTGGCAGGACCACAAAGCACTGGGTGTCTCAGGTTGTCATAGGCCAGTGCGGCACCATCTGGTCGCTGCGCGTCAGCTGCCCCTGTGTCGGAATCGAGGGGCACCTCAGTGCAGCACACCATGCACAATTTTGCCTCTCCCGGCAGATCTAGTAGTGTTGCGAGAGCGACGCGGGGTGGAGCAGCTCGGTAGCTCGCTGGGCTCATAACCCAGAGGTCACAGGTTCAAATCCTGTCCCCGCTACCAAACGGAAGGCCTCGAACCACCTGGTGATCAGGTTGGTTCGAGGCCTTTCATTTCTACCTCTCTGAGGCCTCAACCCTGGAGGAAGGAGTTCGAGGTCGACCCTGGCGCAGCGCCTCCCCTTGGTATGAGGACCACTTGCAAAGCCTCCAGCCCGTAGCCGAAGCCCGACGAGCCCGCTGGCTGGCCATTCGATGTCCACCCGAGCCAGCCGAAGTTCTGCACATGGGCCCGGTAGTACACGTCATAGGCGTTCGCGGCATCACCAGTAAGCCTGATCTTGAATGCCTCCTGTTGCAAACCCATCCCCGTGGTTCCCGAAATACCGCCATCCGAGGCCCATCCCAACCAGCCGACATTCTGCACATGGGACTGGTAGGTGACACCACCGGGGATGTTCCCCAAGGAGGCTCTGAGCGCCTCGGTTCTCAGGCCCTGACCCGTGGTGCCAGACACACCGCCATCCTCTGCTGCAGCCTGCCATCCGATGTTCTGCACATGGCTGCTGTAGGTGATTGCCGGATAGCTGGCGAACAGCGACGAATTGATGGCCGTGCCCTTACGGACAAGCTGGATCTGCACTGACTCGATGCGGAGCCCCATACCCGTCGTACCGGCGACCGCGCCATTCCTTGTCCAGCCCAACCAGCCGTAGTTCTGCACATATGCGCGATACACGATGTCGAACTTGCTCGCGAGATCTCCGGTCAATTGCAGCTTGAATGCTTCCATGCGCAGCCCTTGGCCGACAGACCCGACATCACTGCCAGCCGGTTTCCATCCAGTCCAGCCGATGTTCTGGACATGGGCATCCGCCTGGATGCCCCCGCTCGTCTGCGAGCCAATCAGATTCATATTGAGCGTCTCAAGACGCAATCCCTGCCCGGTAGTTCCCTTCCACATGCCACCAGTCACCGGTGGCTGCCAGCCCATGTTCTGTACTTGGACCGTGTAGGACACGACCGGGATGTCTGATCCGTACACACCATTCATGTAGGCCACTCGCGCATCGGTCCAAGTCTTCAGCCGGTCGACCTCGCTGTCGAAAGTCGAGCCAAGCGTGCGATCACCCAGTGGGGAACGCTTTCCCAGAATCGGCCACCTGACAAAGTTTGCGGCAGCAGAAGCTTTGAGTGTCGTCCTGTTCGTCTCGATATCGGTCCGGACTTGTGCAAGGGCATTCTTGCCGGTGCCGGTGAAGATCTGGTTGGTGCGCTGAACGAACTCGGGGTTACGGAAGAATTCCCTGAACCAGTCATTTCCGGAATCCTGATGAATCAGTTTGATATTTGTGATATAGCTCTCGGTTGGGTTCGAACCCACAACCGGGAGGGAGGAGTTCCCGAGCGCAATATCGTAATCCCACGCTGGGCCCATGTGCAATTTATCGCTAGTTCCATCCTTATAGAAGTAGACGCTGGACGCTGTCGTATCAGAGTTCTCCGTGAATTCCGCGAGCAGGAAATATTTGGAGAATGAATCGACATCAATCAGTTGGCTGATCTGTCCCCAATCCGGGTTCTGTGCATACAACAATCGCTCGAGATTGTTGATGGTGCTTTGCATGTCATTCCAACCAGCCTGGGTGTCGGGATCCAGTGCATCATCATCAACACCTTCGACGGAATCATCGAGCACAAATCGGGTCCCGCTGACCGCAGAAGTGAAGTTATGTGGCTCCGTGGCACCGTAGGCGTTGTCGAGTTCGACCAGCACCCCTTGTGGGTCCGTCAGATTGACGCGATTGGTGCTGACCTCAACCTTGTCGCAAAGCAGATAAGAACCCAGGAACTCGCCATTGACTGTGAGGTCCACGAAGGCCGACTTCGGGCTGTAGGACAGACCAAGGCGATCTGCCAGGTCATAGGCGACTTTGTCCCGCACGAGGGATGCATCCGCGTAATTCGCCAGCAGCACCCAGGTCTTGCCGCCCTTCTGGCCTGAGCCATCAATTCCGAGAAGATTCTGCTTCTTGTCGAACTTGATCTGATAGGCCTTCTTCGGAAGAGTCCAAGTGAAATTCCCGCGGCTCTTGATGGTGGCTGCAGTGGCTTTGAAGTCTTGGTTCTGCGCAGACGGATCGTCAATGGTCACCTGGCCAGGCAGCTTGTTGTCCTTGCTCGCATTGATGTCAGCGAGTGTGCCGGGAGTGTCCAAGGTGATGTCGACGAGCGGCACGCCGTTCTTCGCGGTCGGGGATGAGGCCGCCGCGCCGCTTTGCGGCGCAACCACCTGCGCGGCAGGTGAGATGCCAGGATTCGGTGCCGAGGATGCAGCAGATGTCGTGGCTGTCGCCGAATCTGCGGAGACGTCGGGGGTCGTGGACGCTGCCGGGAGCGTCGTGGAGTCACCAGCCGTCGGAAATCCCGAGGATGCGGCACCCTCAGCCCCGATCGACGGCAGACTCGAGGGCTGCGGACCACTGGCACTCGTGTCTGCAGGTGCCGCCGCAGGCGATGCAGTCTCCGCAGCAGCAGGCATCTGCTGAACGCCTCCAAAGGTACCTACAAGGAGCGCCGCAGAGATCAAAAACCCAAAAAGCTGCTTCCCGACGAATCGCAATCTCACCTGACAAGTTTTATCAGCGAACCAATTGAAGTATCAGCTGCGAAGCATGATTCAAGGGATCGGCCTGTTCAACCATCAATCATGACTTCAAACTTTGGTCGATACACAGGGACTGCTGCATAAGTGGGGGACATCTCATCTGTGGGGCCCGAGGGATCACGCTGGGAGGATGCGCACCACGCCGAAACCCCACCCGAAAAGTTCCGGGACATACGGTCGCGCACCGGGCACGCGAGGTGTTGATGAGTGAGGCATATCTGGTGGCCAATCCGTCGGTACGGATCCCTCAATCACAGCATCGGCATCCAGGCGGAAGTGCGGCGCTGCTGGCGAGTGGGTCGACTTCTTGGGCAGCACCCCTGACTCCCAGGGCAAGCCACGGCACAGCCTCAGGTGTTCGGGGAACCCGCCAAGCCGACGCCGCGCGTCCTGATCGGCACACCTGCACCATCCACGAGCTCCTGCTCGCCACCTGCGGATACCAGAGCGGCGGCCACTGCATCCACATTGCGCTGATCGGGATTCGCGCCGAAGCAGATCTCGCCGGATTCACCCTGCTCCGGGGCCTCGATGTGGAAGCCCATGTCGGCGATCATTGCCCTGTCGTCGTTCCCGGTCTGGCCCTCACTGGTGAGGTAGTCGCCCAGGAAGATTGAATTGCACACCTCCAGGACCAGCGACTGCAGGGAGCGGATGTGGTATTCCCGCCCCGCCGAAGAGCGCACTTCACGATCGGGGTGCACCATCCTCACCATCGACAGGATCCGCAGGCAGCGAAGCGGGCTGAGTTCACGGTGGGAGGCCAGCGGGGTGCCCTCGAAGGGCAGCAGGAAATTGACCGGCACCGACTGGGAGTCCAGTTCCCGCAGCGCGAAGACCACCTCGACCAGCTGCTCGTCAGTCTCCCCCATCCCAGCGATGAGCCCGGTACAAGGGCTGATACCGGCTCGCTTGACCGTTTCCAGGGTGGCGACACGATCGGCATAGGAGTGCGTGGAACAGATGTCGTCGTAATGCGATTCAGCCGTGTTGAGATTGTGGTTGTAGCGGTCCGAACCCGCTTCGTGCAGTCTTGTCGCCTTGTCATCATCGAGGAAGCCCAGGCAGGTGCAGATGTGCAGTGCCGGATGCTCCCGATGGATTCGGGCGACAATGCAAGCCACCTTGGCAACCTCCTGGTCCGACGGCGACCTTCCCGACGCCACCAAGCAGACCGTCGAGGCTCCATGGGCGACGCCAGCCTCCACAGCCCGGTGCACCTCGTCCTCGTCCACCCAGGTGTAGCGGGCGATCGACGCACTGGAGCCCAAGGCCTGTGAGCAGTAGGAGCAATCCTCGGGGCACATCCCGGACTTCAGACTGACCAGATAGTTCAATCGCACACCGGTGCCGAAGAAACGACGGCGCACCCGCCCTGCCGCAGCCACGATGGCGAGAGTCTGGGAGTCGTCGGCGCCAAGCAGGTCCAGCGCCTGCTGCCTGGTGATCGATTCGCCGCGCAATCCGCGGGCGACCATCTCTTCCAACTCATCTGTGTCCATCGATCACCCTCCTGCTTCCTCGGGGAAGGCCGGACCTGACCACGTGCGAGGTGCAGCCCCACTCCCCTGTCCGGAGCCAGACTAGGTCACAGAACTGAACACTGTTCAAGTGGGTACCTCATAGACCGTCGTCGACGGAACAATCAGCGCGCGATGTCGTCGCATGCCAGCGCAATGAGCCTCTCCAGCACCTCACCGCCGGACGCATTGGACCCGTTGTGCTCGTACTGGCTGGTCACCCAGGTGTGCATCTGCGGCAGCAGGGCGGCCGTCTGAAGCGAATACTTCATCGGGATGTACACGTCATTGGCGTACACGATGGCCGCACAGGGCACCTGCGTCTCGCCCAGTGCCGAAGCGTCATAGAGCTTGGGCCAGGGATGCTCTGCCAGGATCTTCGCACAAGCGGTCCATGACCTCAGCGAGGAGTCTTCGTCGAACCACTGCGGGAGGACATGCTCGCCGGTGAGCAAGGTGGAGTCGGCACGGAATTCATCGGGCAGAGTGCGTGCCGCCGCCCAGCGCGTGGCGACACCGTCGGCATAAGAGGATTCGTGGATGACGGTGTACAAGGGGTTCCGCCCGCCGAACGGCAACAGGTCGGCCAGGTCGTATCGGAAACCCCGTGAGCCCGGATCGAGTTCCAGCAGATAGTGCAGTGTCGTGGCGCCGCCGGAATGGCCAAGATTGTGCCCCAGCGAGCGCAGCCGAGAGGGGCTCACGATGTCGCCGTTGGGGGTGCGGATGGCCTCCTCGTCGGCCAGCGCGAGCAGCCGACGCATTCTGTCGCGATCACCCGGGAATCGGCGATAGAACTCCTCGGACTTGACTGCCATCATCCGGTAACAGGCGGCATAGATGTCCTCGCAGCCTCGCCCCACCGCGGGCAGGCCTCCGGTGAAATAGCCGGCCAGCAGTGATTCTGGATGACTGGACAGATAGTGCAGCAGCGTGAAGCCGCCGAAGGACTGTCCGAGCACTGCCCAGCGGTCGATGCCGAGTTCGTTTCGCAGATCCTCGCAGTCGGCAACGATCTCGTCGGCACGCATGTGGGTGAGATACTCCGCCTGGTCCTCCGGCGCGCCGATCGGCTCACTGACCGGGCTCGACAGTCCGGTGCCACGCTGGTCGAGCAGCACCAGCTGGTAGTCGTCCAGCGCACTGGACAGCCAGCCCGGCGTCCTCGGATCAAGCGATGGCCGGGGTGATTCGCAGCCCGGTCCGCCCTGCAGGAACAGCAGATAGGGCTTGTCGTCACCATCGGGCAGGGACACCAGTCTGGCGAAGATGTCGATCCCGCGTTCATCGAGAGAATCGTCATGGACCAGGGGGACGGTGATTCGGATCTGACGGGTGCGAAGACCGGGGATGCGCCGTTGCCATGTCATGTGCCAAGGCTGGCGCCTCACGCCAGATTGTCAAGAGCCAGTGCAGACATCTCCTCGGTTTCGGTTCACTTTCAGTCATGGAAGAAACCCTCGGTCCCAAAAACCGCCTCCAGGTGGTGGCTAAGCTGGCGCGGTGCCGCACTTCGACCTGGACTATCGGCTCACTGAGCAAGTGCTGGCCAACGGCCTGCGCGTCATCATCAATCACGACCCACAAGCTCCAGCAGAGGCCGTGAACCTCTGGTACCGGGTGGGTTCAGCGGACGAACGACCCGGTGCCACAGGTTTCGCCCATCTGTTCGAGCACCTGATGTTCTCCGGCTCCCGGCAGGTCGCGGCGAGCGAGCACCTCTCGTGTCTGGAGGGGATCGGCGGTTCGGCGAATGCCACGACCTCTTTCGACCGGACGAACTTCTTCGAGACTGTGCCACCAGGCGCCCTCGAACTGTCCCTGTGGCTGGAGGCGGACAGGCTGGAGAGCCTGGCACTCACCGACGAGACCTTCACCACACAGCGGGAGGTGGTGAAGGAGGAGAAGCGCCAGCATTACGACAATGTGCCCTACGGCGACCAGATGGAGCTGCTGCTCGCATTGAACTTCCCGGAGAACCACCCCTATGCCCATCCCCCGATCGGCTCAATGGCCGATCTCGACGCAGCCACAGTCGAGGATGCACGGGATTTCTTCCACCGCTGGTACCGCCCGGACAATGCCATTCTGGTGACCTCAGGCCCCATCGCTCCAGACGAGGTGCTGTCCATGGCTGAGCGTCAGCTCGGACAGGTCAAGGCCAAGGCATGGGAGGGTCTGCGCGCCACCACTGCCCTGGGCCCACACCGAGGTGAACCCTCGACCACGGTGGTCCGGGATGTTCCGAGCACCGTGGTGAATCTGTGCTGGCGCACACCCCCGCTGGGCGAGCCCGCGCATCTTGGTGTCGAACAGGCGCTGTTGATCCTTGCCACCGGGCAGTCGAGCCGGCTGGTGGATCTCCTGGAACGGCGTCAGGAGTCCGCAGAAGCCGTGGGGGCCGGTGATTTCGGTTTTGCCAGTGGTGTGTCGATGGCCACCATCACCGCCAGGCTGCGTTCGGGGCACAGCGCAGACGAAGTGACCGAGACGGTGTTGGCGGAGCTGACACGGCTCGGCGAACAGGGGCCCACGGATGCCGAACTGGCCCGTGCCAATGCGGGCTTCGATCGTGAATGGTTGGGCAGGCTTGCCGCGGTGGATGCGCGTGCTGATGAGATCAACTCGTTCGCCGCGCTGCTGGGTGATCCCGGGCTGGTCAACACCTGGCTCACTCGCGTACACGAAGTCACCGCCGAAGATGTCGCACGGGCAGCCGTCGAGTGGCTCGCTCCGCGCCAACGAGCAACTCTCGTCTACCAGGCCCAGGAGACAGCATGACCGATCAGCACGTCCCCGTCCGGCCAGAGGTTCGCAGTGCCACGCCGTGGTACTTCCCCCTTCCGGAGATTCATTCCCTCGGCAACGGTCTGACCGTGTGGGCCTACCACCTGCCCGGTCAATATGTGCTCAGCATGGAGTTGGTCCTGGACATTGCCCTGGGCGACGAACCGGACGGCCGCGACGGTCTGGCCACGATGGCGCTGAACTGCAGCGACGAGGGCAGTGAATCGCACCCTGGGTTCGAAATGGCCTGCCGCATCGAGGACATCGGCGCCGCCTATGACGGCTCCGCAAACTGGTGGGCCACACACGCCTCATTGTCGGTGGCGGCCCCCTACGCCCAGCAGGGACTCGAATTGCTGCGCGAAATCGTGCGGGAACCGCAATATGCCGATGCCGATGTAGCGCGTCACCAGGCGATCCGACGCGCGGAGGTCGACCGGGCGAGGATCTCCTCACCGGCTCTGGCTGCGGCTGCACTGCGTGAGGCGATGTGGCCTGCCGGGAGCAGGCAGTTCTTGTCCGCGAGCGGGACAGCCGCCGATGTGGCTGCTCTGTCGCCGCAGGACGTCCGGGACTTCCATCGCATCTGGTGGCGTCCCGAGGGCGCAACGCTCGTGCTGGCCGGGGATCTTCCATCAGGACTCGTGGAGGCTGCCTGCAAGCTGTTCGGTCGCTGGCCTGCGACCGGTCTGTCGCCCACCAGAGTGGCACCTGTCGCCGCCCACGGCCCATCGGCGGTCCAGCTGGTCGATCGGCCTGGAGCGGTTGCGGCAGATCTACGCATCGGAATGGTGACGCCCGGTCGCCGCGATGAGGCATGGGTGCCTCTGCAGGTGGCAGCCATGGCAGTCGGCGGACTGTTCTCCAGTCGGCTCAACATGGCCCTACGCGAAGACCGCGGATTCACCTACGGAGTGCAGGCAGGTCTGACCGCGGGCCGGTTCAATGGCAATTTCAGCCTGCGTTCGAGCTTCCGTACCGAGGTCGCCGCACAGGCGTGCCGGGAAGCCGTGGAGCTTCTCGACATTGCCGGCAAGCCCTTGAGCGAGGCGGAGGCCGGCGCTGCCATCCGCTATCTCGTGGGCATTGCCCCGCTGCGCTATGACACGGCTGACGCGATCGCCAATCAGGCCGCCGTGCTCGCTGCGCACCACATCGAACCGGGCTGGGTGAACGATTTCCACGCACGCATCGCCGCCACCACACCCTCGGACGCCAGCGCAGCATTCGAGACGATCGTCTCGAATGCGGTACACCGGCAAGAGGCCCGCATGGCGCTCTGCGGCGACGCCGAAACACTTCTCCCAGCCCTTGAGGCCGAGGGATTCGACGTGCAGGTGACCGCACCGACGATGTGAGACGGGTGCATCGCCCCACACGGACGCCTGTCGGTGCCGCGTGGGGCGATACCAGTGGTACTCACACAATGAAAAACTCAAACAGGCGGAACCGACCTGTATCTCGGCCTCGGCTCAGCCGCCCATTGAATTAATCGCATCGTTGACCCGCTGCTGGGCGGTGGCGAGCTGGGACTGGTAAGTAGCGAGGTCACCGTTCCTCAGCGCCGTGTTCGCGGCAGTGAAAGCCGCATTCGCGTCCTGGAGTGCCTGCTTGGCCGCAGCCTCACCCTGTGCCGCGGGCTGGGTGGAACTGCCCTGGTTCGCCGCAGACTGCTGATCCTGGCTGTTGCCCACCCCGGCGTCCCCACCGAACACGGAATCCAGTGCTTCCTGCAGCGTCGTCCCGATGCCGATATGGGTGCCGTAGCGCACCACCACGAAGCGCATCACCGGATAGCTGCCAGCCGAGGAACCGCCCGAGGTGTCCTTGCGCTGTGTGTAGATGGGCTCGACATAGATCAGGCCGTCGCCGAGCGGAAGGGTGAGCAGATTGCCGTAGAGGGCGTCGGCCGTGGCATTGCCACTCTGCCCGACGAAGGGCAACAGCTTGTTGGCCACCTGCTGGTCGGAGACGATGGCGTTGTAGGTCTGATTGGGACCTGGCACCTGTTCGGATCCCGACAGCCTCAGCACCCGCATCTTCCCGTAGTCGGGGCTGGCCGCATCGGCCACGACGGACATGTAGGCGCCCATGTTCTCCCGGTTGTTCGGCACGAAGACGGCGGTCTGGCTGAACAGGGCCGTGTTGTCACCGGGCCACTTGATGGACAGCAGATAGGGCGGCTCAGACTTTCCGCTCTTGTCACGAGGATCGGCCGGGACGACCCACAGATCCGACTGGTTGTACCAGCTTCCCGGATCTGTCATGTGATAACGGCCGAGGATCTGGCGCTGCACCTTGAAGATGTCCTGGGGGTAGCGCATGTGGGCCAGCAAGTCGGGCGAGATGTCCTGCTTGGGCAGCAGCAGATGCGGATAGGCCTTCGCCCAGGTTTGCACGATCGGATCGGTGGGATCCCACTCGTACATCTTCACCGTGCCGTCATAGGCGTCCACGACGGCCTTGACGGAATTGCGAATGTAATTGACCTGCTTGGTGTTGCTCGTGGAGCGCCACCCGCTGGTCGAGTCTGAGATGGTGTCCTGATAGTTGACGTGCTGAGAATTCGGATAGTCCTGGGTGGTGGTGTAACCATCGACGATCCACACGATCCGGCCGTCCACCACCGCAGGATAGGGATCCTGGTCGACAGTGAGCCATGGTGCGATGGCCTCAACGCGCTCCTGGGGTGTGCGGTTGTAGAGAATCTGCGATGCAGCGTTCACCCTGCCGGAGAGCAGAAGGTTGAGATCGGCGAACTTCGTGGCATACATCGCACGCGTGAGGAGATTGCCGATCGGCACGCCCCCCTTGCCGGTGTAGGTGGTGTGCTGCTCGCCACCGGTCGTGCTTCCGCCCGGAGTGTCCAGCTCCACCGGTGTCGCCCCCGCGACATTGCCGGCCACCACATACTGGGTCTCCCGCTCGCCGAAGTACAGCCTCGGTTCCTGTTCATTGAGCAGGCCGGTGGGAGGGATGTCACCCTCGATCCAGTCGGGTTCACCGCTGTCCTGGAAGCGGTTGCCGTAGGCCGCCACCATGCCGTAACCATGTGTGAACACGGTGTGGATGTTGTTCCAGCTCTGGTCAGGGAGCTTGGAGATGTCGATCTCCCGGGCCGCCACGACAGCGTCCGTGGAATGACCACTGAGGTTGTAACGGTCCACGTCGAGCACGGGCGGGAAGGAGTAGTAGCCGCGGACCTGCTGCAACTGCTCGAAGGTAGGCGCCACGATTGCCGGATCGACCAGCCGGATGCCGGGCAGCGCCTCAGCATCGGACTTGAGCTGTCCTGCACTGACTGACGTCTTGGCGGCATAGTCGGTGATCGAAGCGTCTGAAATGTCATAGGCATCGCGGGTGGCGGCGATCTGGTTGACGATGAAGGGCCGCTCCTTGTCGGGCTCATTGGGCCTGACGCTGAGGCGCTGCACCGCGGCCGGATAGATCCCCTGGATGATCAGCGAAGTGACGATCATGAGCACGATCGCCGTGAAGGGCAACCGCCACATTCGCAGCTTGGCGTTGACGAAGAACATCGCTGCGCAGATGAACGAGATGATCGCGACAATCAGACGGGCTGTGATGCGGGAGTGCTCGTCAGTGAAGCCAATGCCCGTGAACAGGGCATCATTGTCGCTCACCGCGAAGGCATAGCGCGACAGCAGCCGCTGCAGGCCATAGACCACGAAGATGAGCCCAAGCATCGCCGACAGATGCGCCTGCGCTGCCGAACCGAAGAGATTCTGGCGCTGGGCAGGAGGACGCTGGGCATTGCGGATGCTCACTTTCCGGACATTCGCGTTCCGGGGATCGAACAGCTGGTTGTTGAACCGCATTGTGGGAGCACGCAGCGAGCCGGTGACGAAGTGCACCAGCGCCGCCATGATGGTGCCGAGAATGAGTGCCGCCATCACCGATGCCAGCAGGAATCCGAGGAAAGGCATCGTGAAGACGTAGAAGGACACATCCATGTGGAAGTAGGGATCCCTCTCACCGAAGGATGTGCGATGCAGGAAGGCGAGCGTGGCATCGACATTGGTTGCCGACACAGCACCGGCGATGATGCCCAGCAGCACCGCCGGAATGACGATCACTGTCCTGGTACGCCTGCTCATCGTGCCGCGGTACTGGTCCAGGAGCTCCGAGTCCAGGGAGGCTGCGTGGGTGGGGCGGAGCCGCCAGGCCACGACCATGCTGACCGCGCAGACGCCACCCATGAGCAGGCCGCCACCCACGAACAGGATCACTCCGGTGAGCCACCGGGTCGTGAAGACGGACGCGTAGTCCAGGTTGCGGAACCACAACCAATCGGTCGCCAGTTCGCTGACCAGCCACCACACGATGACGATCGCCACAAGAATCGCCAGGGTTGGGCCCAGTGCACGCGTCCGGCGCTTGCGTGCTGACACGCGGTTTCCTCCGGCGTGAGTCACGATTGCTCCTCCCCTGCAACAAAAATCATGAGCGCAACAACAGTTTGAGCCGATGCCCGATTCACAGCAGGATGCAGACCCTCCGCCGCCAGCAGCTCCCGCGGCGAGCTGAGCCAACGTGCCACACCGTACCCGGTGCCATCAGTGCTCGTAAGCGTCCGGCACCCGGGCCGTCGGGGCCGGTGGAAGTCCGGTCTGATCAGTGGGATGAGGCTCATCGTTGCATCCTCGTCAGCTTCTGGCTCGCGGGCTTCTGGATCAGCAGCTTGGCACAGCCGCCGAGGGATCGTCGCGCAGAGCGTTGAGCGAACTCACTGCGTCGTCGAGCTTGTTCACTCTGATGATCTTCATGCGGGTGGTCACCCGCCTGACCTCCGAGCAGTTCGATGAAGGAACCAGGAAATCCGTGGCTCCGTGTTGTGCGGCGACGTACATCTTCTCCTCGATGCCGGACGTCACGCCGATCGCACCAGCCGATTCGATGGTTCCTGTGCCAGCGACGATCTTCCCGCCCGTGATGTCCTGGTGCGTGGTCCGCTGGTAGACCGCCAGGGCGAGCATCAACCCGGCGCTGGCATCCTGCTCGTCGGTCTTCACGTTGAATCGCACCTGCGGCGTGTAGCGATAACCCTGGTCGAGGGTCACCCCGACCCTGGGCGAATAGCGGCTCGATGCACTGGCCTGCGTGGTCACGGTGATGTTCATGGTTACTGCCTTGCGCACGATGGTGAAGGTGACCGGCTCCCCCACGCTGAGTCCTGCGATGATCTCGTCCACCTCGGCCGGAGTCTGGACTGAGGTGCCGTTCACCGTCTCGATGACGTCACCCACCAACAGCAGCTGATAGGCAGGTCCGCTGGTTGACACAGACTCAACCACCGGATTCTGGTCAACCTCGATGCCTGCTGTCCGCAGCGCAGACACAGTCGCATTCTGCTGGGCAGCTGACAAGGCATCATTGCGGGACTGGATGATCTCGCCGGAGGTCATGCCGGCGGGATAGACCCATGCGCGGGGAACTGCGGCGTGATGGGCAAACAGATAGGCCAGCAGGGCTGCCGGGAATGTCACCTGCGACGCCGGGCCCGTGGTCGTCACGGGAACCATCAGCAGCTGACCGCCCTGCCCGGGTGCGGTATTGCTGTCCACGGAGACCAGCGGTACCCCTTGGCTGTCGCCCAGGGCGTTCTGCGGTGCGCCTGGACTCCAGCACACGAAGGGCACGGGTATGACGGCGATAATGATGATGAGCACGATCAGGCAGACACCGGACACAATTGCCGTGACGGTTCTGCCCCTCATCCGCGCAGCCATCCTCGGGCGGTGGACGACACAGTCACGGACACCCCAGGCATGTCGGGCAGTTTACCCGAGTCGAATCCTCGCAGCTCGTGCCAAAGCTTCTTTCCCGTCGCGTGCCGAAGCTGCTTTCCCATTGATCGGGTGCGCTTGAATGGAGGCGGAGGGTTGTGTGCGATGGGTTTGCGCCATTGGTTGTACAGGACCGCCGCACATCTCGGATGAGGAGTCAGCAATGAATGATGACAACACGATGGGACCCGGGGAGGATTCCGGGCGTGATCCCCTCAGTGAACTGTTGCGCCAGCTCGGCTTCACCGTGCCGGCACAGGGCCTCGATCTGAGCTCGCTGATGAACCAGTTCCAGCAGGCGGTTCAGCAGGCAGGGGCGAATGCCGATCCGGCGAGCGGAATCGACTGGAACGCCACGCGTCGTGCCGCTCGCCAGATGCTGGCGTCATTGGGCCCCGATCCCACGCCGAATCAGACGCAACGCCGTGAACTCGCCGACGCCGATCGGCTCGCGGAATCCTGGCTCGACCCGGTCACGAGCTTTCCCCCGCTTGCCAGGCCTGCGCAGGCCTGGAGCCGCGCCGAATGGGTCGAGGACACGATGGACAGCTGGCGGACCATCGTGGACCCCATTGTCACGTCGATCGCCGATGCCATGGCCACCACATTCGGGGGCGAGGCCGCCACCGAGGTGCCAGAGCTCGCCCAGTTCACCGGCATCTTCGGACCACTGCTCCGCTCGGCTGCCGGGCAGATGTACTCCGTTCAGCTGGCCCAGGCAATCGCGCAGATCGCGGCGGAGGTGGTCAGCGGTGCTGAACTGGGCCTCCAACTGCTCAGCGTGCCGCGTGTGGTGATCCTTCCCGAGAATGCGGACGCCTTCATCAAGGGTCTGGGGATGCCCGACGACGCCCTGATGTACCTCACGGTGCGCGAGTCCGCGCGCCAGCGGCTCTTCGCATCCGTCGCCTGGCTGGGGCCACAGCTTCTGGCCCTCATCGAGCACTTCGCGCGCGAGATCACCATCGACGCATCAGCGCTCACCGATGCCATCGACCTGGATTCGCTCGGCGAGCTCACCCCGGAGAAACTCCAGGAAGTGTCCAAACAGCTCCAGGGCAAACTCTTCAAGCCCGTCCGGACACCTGAGCAGGAAGAGGTGCTCGGCCGGTTGGAGACTCTCCTTGCGCTCGTCGAGGGATGGGTGGATGCCGTGTCCCATGACGCGGCAGGACACTGGCTTCCCCACGAGCCGGCGCTCATGGAGGCAGTGCGCCGGCGCAGGGCAACCGGAGGTCCCGCGGAAAAGGTAACCGGAGCACTGGTAGGTCTGGAGCTGCATCCGCGACGCGTGCGTGAGGCCATGCGGTTGTGGCAGGCCGTCGAGGCCGACCGTGGCACCGAGGGCCGTGACGCGCTGTGGTCGCATCCTGATTTGATCCCCACCGCCAAAGACCTCGACGATCCGATGGGGTTCGTACAGGGAGATCGGCTCGCGGACGACTCGCAGGACTGGGACGCCGAGTTGGCCAAGTTGCTGGAACAGCAGGGTGACAACGGTAGTGATCAGGGCCCGGACGCGCCGCACGACTGAGCACCACCAGCTCCGGGCAGCTGGTGATGTGATGCCAGTCGTTGGACACCTCGAAGTGGGTGTCTGGCGGCCAGGGTGCGCCCGCGATGGGAATCAGCCGCTGGATGGAGCGCGCGGCACATCTCATACGCCCTTGTCGATGACGTCACAGTGCGCTGCATCACCGCGCCGCCGCATCCCTCGCACCGGTTTTTGCCCGCCAGGTCAACCCCGGGCCTGCGACCATCCCTGGAGATAGCCCTTCGCCCTTTCTGCTCTGGGAAAGCGTTCCACCATTTCTTGGAAGGCCGCGCCGTGGCCGGGATGCCGCAGATGGGCCAGTTCATGGACAAGGACATAGTCCAGAACCCAATCAGGCATCTGCCGCAGCGCACTGGAGATCCTTATCGTGCGGTCGAGGGATGTGCAGGAGCCCCATCGTGTGGTCTGGTTGGTGGCCCAACGGACGCTGACCGGCTCAGGCACCTCCGGCAGATAGGCAGAACGCAGATTCTCCGCCTTGGCCGCGAGCGACGCGTCATCACGACTGAGCCCCGGGCGGGCCCGCCGCCTGGCCAGCTTCGCCAGCAGATCCTTGGCAAGATCGGACTCCTGCCGGGCGCTGAGACCTGCAGGCACCATGAGCACGAGCCGATCCTGCTCGGACTTCAACTCGACGGTGCGCTTCCGCCTGGAGCTGGCTCGTACGACGATATGAGTCACCCGGGGCGGCAATTCGGCACCGTGGGGGATCTCCAGCAGACGGTCCGGATGACGATGCCCACCAGCGTCATCGGATGGCGTCAATTGCTGGCTTCTGGGCATGTCTTGAGAGTAGCCAGTGCCACTGACGTTTTTGCTTCGATCGGGCTGGATGGTGAGCTCCGCCGTTACCGGGCAGAGACCTGTCGCTCGCCTTGCGCGGTCTTTGCTAGGCGTCGAGACTCGGGTAAACGACTCCGCACGGTCTGCTCCGCTTGACGCCGTGCCATGTCGCTGGCAATGTGTCTGTCGGAACCCCCGGAGGGTCCTGTCTGCAGGGGAAGGCAGACGTGGCACGCCGGGGGTTTCTTCTTGCCCTGGCTGTGACCAGCATCTCGGTACCTGGCCACCAGGGCAGCAACACGAGGGTCCACATCTCAGATGTGCGGAAGGCATTTGGCAGCTGGGGAGAGTATGGAGGGCGGTCGTCCACGGTCATCCAGCTGGAGGATGACTTGCCTGACACGATTGAACGACGAGGAGAAGACATGGCAGACGAGACCTACGAGGGCGAGTACTACTGCGTGAAGTGCAAGACCAAGCGTCAGGCCAAGGGCAACGTGGTGGTCAACGCCAAGGGCACGAGAATGGCCAAGGCCACCTGCCCCGAGTGCGGCACGAAATTGAACAGGATCCTGGGCAAGGCCTGACCTCACCACCAGGAATATCCGGAGCCCGGCGAGGAGCCTGCCCTCGGATGTTCCTGGTGTCTCGCAGCCTCAGCAGGTGTTGTCCACAGCGGCCGCTGTGTTGGTCCCACCTGATGGCGTGTTGGTGATTCACTCATAAACCTGGCGCAGATGCATCCAGATTCCGCACACTTGACGCATGAATGCGAATCAAGCCACTGCACCGCCGTCTCCCCGGCCGGGTCACCATCGCCCACATCGGCATTGTGACGCCGAGCAGGTTGTCCCCACCTCGCTCTCGGCGAAGCACCCTGACTCGCCGGCATTTCCCACCGCGCCACGCATCCCCTTGATGCCGCCAGAGTCGGTGTGTGCAGATTCGGTGCGAGCCCATCCCGAGCAGGGTCAGTCCCTGAAACTCGATTCCTATCTGAGACTCGAAGCAAACCCCCGGCTCATCGGGTCTTCGAAGCTTCGGCTCACCGGTCGCAACGGCCGCCGAGTCGAACTGACCGGTCCTGGTGTGGCACTCCTGCCACGGGTCCTGGCGCTTATGGACGGGTCCATCACCACGGAAAGACTGCTGGCGGGTCTGCCCGTCGCAGACCGGAAATTCCTCCGGGAGTTCTTGACCGCACTGCTCGCGCAGGGGTTGCTGTTGCAGGCACACTTGTCCGCCCCGCGCAGGGAATGGCTGGCCGTTGTGGGTATCGGTCCCCTGGCGATGCGGTTGCGTGCCCAGCTCTCGTCCACATATCGAGTGCATTGGTTTGCCGACACCCTCACCACGATGCCCCTCATGGACGGGAGATCCTCGAGGGCAGCGCACTGGACCCAGCTCGCCGACCACCCCCATGACCTGGTGGTGCTCGCCACCGGGACCCGGGCCCTGGATCCTGCCCTCGCCTGGCTGCTCATCAGGAGTGGCACACCGCACCTGTTGGCCCAGGCGGACAAATCCCGCGGTCATCTCAGTTCTCTCGTCGTGCCGGGCGTCACGGCCTGTCTGGACTGTCAGCGGGGCCCACGGGAGTGGCGACGGAGCGGCCCGGAGAGGGCTCAACGGATCTTCGAATCCGCGACGCCCGAGTCGGCCACCCTCGAATGGACTGTCACGGTGACCTCTGCGGTCGTCGCGGCACACCTGCGCTCCGGACGGCTGACGGCAGGCAATGACACAGAAGGCGGCAACTGGCCAGTTCACCGCCCCTCTGCGGACTGTCCGATGTGCGGCCACCTGCTCAGAACCGGTGATCTGCCGACTGCGGCGTGAGTCTGGGAGCCGTTCACGATGTGGATGCCAGGAGTCCATTTTGGCCAAGGGCTCACACTGGTGAAGGACAGGTCAACTCATTGAAGCCTCAAGGGTTTGGTGACCGGAGCCTGAATGGCCGGTGATTGTGATTGTTTGATGATCACTTCTTGATGTGCATCGCTTGATGAGTATCGTGCTTCGCGGGGGGACCAGGTTCACGCACCCACAGGTAGTACTCGAAAGGCAGAGCAACAAGGTATGTGTCGTCTTCTAGGTCTCATGTCCGTCCGGCCCACCAGACTCGGAGCGGTCATGCCGACAGGAATCAAGGACCTGAAGAAGCTGTCTCATGAGCACAAGGACGGATGGGGCACAGCCTGGCGCGATTCTGAGGGTGATTTGCATCGGTACCGTTGCGCCGACCCAGCGTGGACAGATCCAGAGTTCGCGAGAACTGTCACCCGCCGTGCCTCACGCCAGGAAATACTGCACCTCCGCAAGGCCTCGGAAGGGCTTGCGGTCATGCAGGACAACTGCCACCCATTCATCCAGGGCGACATCGCCTTCTGCCACAACGGCGCCTTCCCGGTCAGCCAGAGGCTGCGCGACTGGGCCACTGCGCATGATGCGCGTCCATGCCTCGGCACCACGGATTCAGAGCTGTACTTCGCGATTCTCCTCGTGTTCGCACGCACCATGGACTGGCCCGATGCTATCGAAGCAACCGTCAGATTGATCAGCGCAGACGTGGCCATCGATGATCCTCTTGCCCGTCCCCACGCCTTGAACTGCCTGGTGGCCACCCCGGACACGATGTACGCCTATTCGCAGTGCGATCCCACCTCGTTGAAGCCCACCTCGCCCGCCAACCTCTACGACCTGCAGCTGGCCGCAGACCAGGAGCGGGTCGTGGTGTGCTCCTCAGCCATCACGGTACCGGGCGCTCAGTCCATTGAGCAGTTCCGCGTGATCACCGTGCACGATGACCTACGGGTGGAAATCGGCGATCGTCTCGACATCTTCGAGCCCGCCGAAACCGTCCAGCAGTCGGTGGCCTGATCTTCACCTATCACGGCCCCATGGCTCGAGGCCTCGCAGTGAACATGTCAGGAGTGAATGCGTCCTGAGTACACATGCCATCGAACCGTGACGAATCCTGCAACGGGCTTCGCGCCGGGACCGCTCGGTGATCGTTCACCGATTCCGAGCAATCGCCCTGCACTGCGTCTCAGGCAGCCGAGTGGGATTTGTCTGCCGGGTGCCGTTCGAGAACATCCTGCAGCTGTGCTCCGCCGACCAGCTCCAGCACCTGTTCGCCGTATCGCTCGGCTTTGCGCAGGCCGACTCCCCGGATCCGCAGTAGAGCAGCGGTGTCATCTGGCTGCACCTCCGCGAACGCTCGCAGAGTGGCGTCGGTGAAGATCACATAGGCGGGCAGGGACAGCCCGTTCGCCATCGCGCTGCGCCAACTGCGCAGCCGGTCGAAGAGCTCCTCGTCATAGGCCACCTCGCACGCCTGATGATGGCCCAGCTTCAGTTCCACGGCTGAGGTCAATGGCTTCCCGCAGACCATGCACTTCTGGCTACGGGCTCTGCGGCGCCGAGAAGCCGAGGACCCATGCTGATCGGCTCCGCTCGCTGCCGGCTCTCCGGGAACAAGGCCAGACAGGAATCGCGAGGGCCGGCGGCGCCCTCGTCTGCCGTGAGAACCGGTGGACCAACTGATCTGCAGCTCATCGCGTGCGCGGGTGAGCCCCACGTAGAGCAGTCTGCGCTCCTCGGCGATCTCCGCCGGCTCTGTTGCCATCGAGAACGGCACGAGGCCCTCAGACACCCCGAACAGTGCCACCACCGGCCATTCCAGGCCCTTCGAGGAATGAAAGGTGGCCAAGGTGACGCCCTCGGCCACCGGGACCTGCTGCATGCGGGCACGCTCGGCGATCGCTTCGACGAGCTCGGCCATGGTGGTGGTGCCCGAGGCGACCAGATCAGATGCCATGTCACGCAGCGCCGTCCAGGTTTCCCAACGTGCCCGCACCGCACCCTGCCCCTCAGGCGCCTGCTGTTTCCAGCCGAGGGTGCCGAGGGCGGTCTCGACCGCATCGAGCGCGGGCGCATCGGGGTGGGCGAGGGCGTCGCGGCGAAACCGGGCCAGGGCTGCATGGGTTTCCGTGCGGTCGTAGAACCGCTCGGTGCCCTTGACCTGATAGGGCACTGCGGCATCGGTGAACGCAGCCTCCAGCCCCACTGCCTGCGCATTGACGCGGAACAGCACTGCCATCTGCGACCAGGCGGTTCCGGCTCCGTGACGTTCGACCAGCCAGCGAGTCACGGCCTCTGCCTCGGCGGCCTCGTCGGATGCCGCGATGGTGGACACCGCCGCACCATCCGGCCTCGATGGGCTCAACAGAACACCCGCACCCACAGAACGGCGGCCCGGAGGATGAAGCAGATCATTGGCGAAGTGCAGGATCTGCGGGGTCGAGCGGTAGTTGTGTTCGAGCCGCAGCTTCGTGGCGTCAGAAAATTCCTGGTCGAATCTGGTCAAGAAGTGGGCATCGGCCCCGGCGAAGGAATGAATGGCCTGGTCCGGGTCGCCGACGACGCATACATCCGATCTGTCGCCCAGCCACTGGCGCAGCAGGCTGTGTTGCAGAGGGCTGACATCCTGGTATTCGTCGACGACGAAGTGCCGATAACCGGACTGCAACTCCTGCGCGACGTCAGGATGCTCGTGCATGAGTGCGACCATGCACAACAGAATGTCGTCATAATCCATCACCCCACGGGAGGATTTGACCCGCTCGTATTCAGCGGCCACCCTGGCGACAGTCTCGGGATCGGCGCCCGACACGGAACGATGCGCGGCGGGTGCCACTTCGGGATAGTCCCTGGGCAACACATTGGTGGACTTCGCCCACGACAGCTCGGTGCTGAGATCGCGCAGTAGTGCTGTGTCCACCTTCAGGCGCAGTCTGGAGGCGGCCTCCGCCACGAGGGGAAATGTTGATCCTGTCAGCTCGGGAAGCTCGCTGCCCATGGTGCGGGGCCAGAAATAGCGCAGCTGACGCAGGGCAGCCGCGTGAAAGGTGCAGGCCCTGACCCGTGGCACGCCGAGCGCTTTCAGCCGGGATCTCATCTCGCCCGCTGCCCGTGTGGTGAAGGTCACGGCAAGGATCGCAGCGGCCTGCTGCTGTCCACTCAGCACTCCATGCGCGATCCGGTGGGTGATCGCCCGCGTCTTACCCGTTCCGGCGCCGGCGATCACCACGAGAGGACCACCGATCGTCAGGGCCACCTGGCGTTGTTGCTCGTCGAGACAGTCCAGGACCTCCCTGTCCGCGAGAGTCGCCGAAGTCGGCTGCGCGGAGTTGAGCTGGGTGGTCATGGCGGCAACCATAGACGCCCGCTGTGACAACCATGGCTGCCCACAGCCTCCAGAAATATGTCACTGGGCAGCTCTACAGTGATTCCCATGCTCTCTCCTGCCCCTGCACGCACCACCGGTTGGCAGTTGAGGGCATGCCCGGACTGGTCAACCCTGTGCGCCGAGGTGACCGATCACCTGAGCCATGCCACAGGGGATCTGTTCGACCAGCCGACAGTGGTGGTGCGGGGGGCCGCGCAGCGTCGCAGCCTGCGCCAATGGACAGCCCTCGAAGGCACCGGATCCGCCGGCAGACCCGATGCTCGGATACACGATGCATCAGAGGAAAACCGGGCGTCAGAGGGAATCTGTGCCGGCATCGACATGGTCAGCCTGGGGGTACTGCGCCACCGCCTCGAGCAGGAGCTGTTGGGCCTGGATGTCACAGGTGACCCCTGGTCGTCCCCGGCTCTGGTCGCCCATGTGACCGCCGTGATGCAGGAGTGCGGTGGAGAGCCCTGGTTCGCCCTTGTGCAGCGTCACCTTGACGGGCACGGCGAAACCCGCCGTGCCCGGCCGGGCCGAATCATCTCCACTGCCCGCCGATATGTCTCTCTGATCACCGACTACGCGCGCTACTGCGGCAACATGCTGATCGCCTGGGAGGCCGGGAGACTCCTGGATGTGCGGGGCAATCCCATGGCGAATGAGGACATCTGGCAGGCCGAGCTGTTCTCGCGCCTGGTGTCCCGGCTGGAACACTGGCCCCAGCCCTCCGCGCGCGCCCGCAAGCTCTGTGCACGGATCGGCAGCTCAGCAGCTCGGAAGCTCCCGCAGAACCTCGGAGTCATCAGTGAACACGGCTTTCCGCCCTCAGACCTGGAATTGCTGGCAGCCTTGTCCGGCCGAATACCGGTCACGATCTGGCAGCTGGGCACTCCCGCAGCCGGACCACGCCGCAGTGTGCTGGCCCGCCGATATGACCGGGTTCACGACTCGGCCTGGCGGCAATGGCGAGACTACGACAGCACGAGTGCAGACACCACGACGGTACGCGTGGCACGTGAGGACAGCCCCCATCTCGGTGAACGCTCGGCCC
>NZ_JBDNTB010000001.1:2900-95098 GCF_047719395.1 Propionibacterium sp. | reverse complement strand
CCCCCCCCCCCCCCCCCCCCCCCCCCCCCCGCCCCCCCCCCCCCCCCCCCCCCCCGGCCCCCCCCCCCCCCGGGGGGGGGGGGGGGGGGGGGGGGGGGCCCCCCCCCCCCCCCCCCCCCACGGCTGCAGTGGCAACGGCCATGTGACTGCTCGGATAGGCGTAGCCGTGGTAGGAGATCGCGTAGGACAGCGGCGACGGCGGTAAGGGGCGCCGGATCAGCACCTTCAGCAGCTCCGCGGCGAGCCAACTCAACAGCCCGGCGAGTACCACGGCATATCCGAGGTGACGCAGCCTGCGGCGCAAGGCCCACAATCCGAGGATGACCAGGGCCGCGCAGATGACGATCGGGTGGGTCACCAGCACGACGGCGGAAACGATCTGGGCGGCGGCTGATTCCGGGGCCAGCCGCGGAACATTGCTGGTGGCGTCGATACCGGCGAACAACCCGGTGTGCAGTGCAAGCGGCGTCCACACCACGAATGCGACGGCGAACCAGACGGCGAACCGCGCATTGAAGCGGCTGAGCGGCCGGGTTGTCATGAGGGACATTCTCGCAGCACGATCCAGCGCATGCTGGATCCGGATTGCCTGGTGGATCGGGCGGAGAACTGCGCCAGGCCGGGGCGTCCTGGCCACGGCGAGGGTGACGGTAACCTAAGGCCCATGATCGACCCCAAGCTGTTGCGTACCGATCCGGACCGTGTCAGGCGTTCTCAGCAGGCCCGTGGTGAGTCCGTGGAGCTCGTGGACGAGGCACTGGCAGCAGATGAGGCGCGCCGGACGGCCATCAACAGCTTCGAGACGGCCCGCGCCGAGCAGAAGTCCCTGGGCGCGAAGATCTCCAGGGCATCCGGTGAGGAACGCGGTGCGCTGCTGGCCCGCACCAAGGAGCTGTCGGCACAGGTCAAGCAGCTGCAGGCAGCCGCCGACGAGGCTGATGCGGCATGCACCGAGGTGTTCAAGCGTTTCGGGAACATCGTCTTCGAGGACGTGCCCACCGGCGGTGAGGACGACCTCTACGTCATCGACACCGTCGGCACCCCCCGCGACTTCGATGCCGAGGGGTTCAAGGTCAGGGACCATCTCGAGATCGGCGAGGGCCTGGGCGCGATCGACATGGAGCGCGGTGCGAAGGTCTCCGGAAGCCGCTTCTACTTCCTCACCGGACCCGGAGCGCTGCTGGAATTCGCGCTCATCCAATTCGCCCTTCACAAGGCGATGGGGTGGGGGCTGACCCCGGTCATCCCGCCCGCGCTGGTGAATCCTGCCGCCATGGAGGGCACCGGCTTCCTCGGGCAGGCCGCCGAGGACGTCTACTACCTGGAGCGTGACAATCAATATCTGGTGGGAACGGCCGAGGTGCCGCTCGCGGCCTACCACAGCGACGAGATCATCGATGCCGCTGATCTGCCGCTGCGACTGGCAGGGTTCAGCCCCGCATACCGGCGCGAGGCCGGCAGCTATGGCAAGGACACCCGCGGGATCTTCCGGGTGCACTGGTTCGACAAGTTCGAGATGTTCGTCTACTGCCGTCCCGAGGATGCGGTGGAGGAGCACCAGCGCCTGCTCGCCCACGAGAAGGAATTCATCACGGCCCTGGGCATCCCCTTCGAGGTGCTCGATGTGGCCTCGGGCGACCTTGGGCTGTCGGCCGCTCGCAAGTACGACTGCTACGGATGGGTGCCCTCGCAGGGCAGGTACCGCGAGATCACGTCCACCTCGAACTGCACCGAGTTCCAGGCCCGGCGGCTGAACATCAGGCTGCGCGAGGGCAAGCAGGTGCGCCCGCTGGCCACCCTCAACGGCACGCTGTGCGCGATGAGCCGAATGATCCTGATGATCCTGGAGAACTACCAGCAGGCCGACGGCTCAGTGGTGGTTCCCGAGGTGCTGCGGGGCTACATGGGCGGCACCGAAGTCTTCCATCCGGTGGGTCAAGAAGGCTGAATCAGCGCACGCGGTTCATCCGGATCGACACGTCCTTCCCGGTGCAGATGCGATCGGGCCCGGACGCAGAACTGGGGGCCGGGAAAGATCCCGACCCCCAGTCCCAGCGTTCAGACGATGCTCAGGCAGCTGGCTCCGGAGCCGGAGTAGTAGCAGGAACCTTGGCCGTCGTCCTCAGCAGCAGGTCGCCGGGCTTCACCTCGCCACTGCTGACGATCGGCTCAACGGAGGCGAACTTGCGGTGGTTGGTGACGAGCACGGGAGTGACCATCGAGTACCCGGCCGACTCGATAACGGAGCGGTCGAAGGTGACCAACGGCTGACCCGCCTTCACATGGTCACCCCGCTTGACGTGGACATCGAAGCCCTTGCCCTCGAGATTGACCGTGTCGATACCGACATGGACGAGCACCTCGATGCCGTTGTCCAAGCGTATGCCGAAGGCATGACCGGTGGACTGGGCGACGATGACCTTGCCGTCGCCGGGTGAGGTGACCGTGTCGCCGGTGGGATCGATGCCCACACCCAGGCCGACCGTGCCCTTGCTGAACACCGGATCGGGGACCTGGCTCAGCGGCATCACCGTGCCGGCCAGCGGCGCGACGATCTCGCTGACAGCACCGGGCTGCAGAGCGGTCTTCACCGGCGGGGTCGCAGTACCACGATCAGTGGCCGTCACGTCTGCATCGACATCGGCATGACCGGTCAACTCGGCGTTGATGTCAGCCTCGTTCTCCTCGCGGATACGGGTGATGTCGGCGCGATCCTCTGCGGTACGGAAGTCACGGATGAGCACCAGGACCATCGCCGTCGCGAAGGCCACGGCAACCGAGAGCGCATACAGCGGGATATTGCTGAAGGCCGGGATGGTGAGCAGCGAGGTGAACACGAAGGCATGGGTGACCACGCCACCGCCGATGCCTTGCACGAGACCGCCCGCGAAACAGCCGACCAGCATGGACGGATAGATCCTCTTGAACCGTAGATGGATTCCATACAGGCTCGGTTCGGAGATGCCGCCGAACAGGCCGGCGAACAAGGCGCCCAGTGCGGTCTGCCGCATCTCGTCCTCCTTATGCCGGACAGAGAGAACCAGCACAGCAGCAGTGGCGCCGAAGCAGGCGAAGTTCCATGCGCCCATCGGGCCCTGGATGAAGTCGTATCCGAGGTTCTGGATGTTGAGCAGCATCACTGCGTTGATGGGCCAGTGCAGACCCAGCGGCACCATGAAGGGATACAGCAGCGGAATCACGATCGCGAAGATGAACGGCGAGAAGTCATTGATGCTCTTGAGCAGACCGCTCAGTCCAGCACCTGCATAGACACCGATCGGCCCGATGATGAAGGCGGTGAGCGGGATCATGATGAGCAGGGTGAGGAAGGGCACGAAGATCAGCTGGACACTCTCGGGGATGATCTTCTTCAGGCCCCGGTACACCGGAGCCAGCACAGCGGCCATCAACAGCGGCGGGAACACCTGCTGGCCGTAATTGAAGATGGTCAGCGGCAGGTGGCCACCGAACACATGCAGTACTTCGATCTGCTGGCCGGCCAGCGTCATTGCAGTGGCCGAGCTCTTCAGGGCGCTGAATGCGGGCAGCAGGAGAACGCCCATCACGGCGAAGCCGACCCAAGGATCGGCACGCAGCTTCTTGGTGGCGTTGTAGGCCACCATCAGCGGAAGGAAGTAGAACACGCCCTGCCAGGTGAGGTTGATGAAGGCCCACGTGGGAGGCAGCTGGACGCGCGGATCAGCCCAGTTCGGGATGACGCCGAGCGTACCCATGAGCGCCATGAAGGTGATGAACAGCGACGCGCCGAGCAGGGCGCCCAGGATGGGACGGAAGGAATCGGACAGGAACTCGAAGAAGCTGTCCAGAATGTGGAACTTGCCGCGGGGCCCCTGAGCTCGTGCAGCGGCCTTGACGTCGGCTGCGGAATCGCCTGCACCGCCAACGCCCTTCATCTCAGGCAGTTCGAGAATGTCGTTGTAGACACTTTCGACGGCCCCGCCGATGACCACCTGATAGCGGTTACCCGCCTGGGGAACCGCGCCCATCACACCAGGAATGGCCTCGACCTTTGCCTGGTCGATCCCGGAGCTGTCGTGCAATTCAAACCTGAGTCTGGTTGCGCAATGAGTCATGTGGGCGATGTTCCCGGGACCGCCGATGCTCTCAATGATCTGCGCAGGCGCATTCTTGTCTGCTGGCATCTCTGCCTTCCTTTATTTCTATGTGTGCATGGTGGGTTGTTGCGCCGTCCATGCGCGGGGAAACCTCCTGTCCATGGTAGGCAACTGGAGGCTCGGTGTCCTAGCCGGGGGCAAATCAGGGTCTGTTTTGCGGCGCGCGTCTCCTGCGGGAGCACTGTCGCCCGAATCGGCAGTGCCTCCCGTGCCAAGTCGCTCTCGTACGCCGTGTCAGGCGGTGCGCAGTTCGCGCTGTTCGCGGCGCGCGAAGCAGGACCAGCGCTCGAGCTCGAGTGCGGCGCCATCGTCCTCGAAGTTCGCGGTCACGTCGTCGGCCGCCTCCTTCACCTCCCATGAGGCATCCCCCATGGCCACGCCGCGACCTGCCCAACGCAGCATCTCCAGGTCGTTGCGGCCATCCCCAACGGCAAGCACGTCCTTGGCATCGACACCCATCTCGTCGGCAACGAAGGCGAGTCCGGTTGCCTTGTTGACACCTTTGGGGGCGATGTCGAGCCAGGCGGACCAGCCCACTGCGTAGCTCACACCATGCATGCCGATCTGGTCGGCCAGTCGCAGGAAGTCCTGCTCCTGGGAATTGGGATCGCGGACGATGACACGCGTCACCGGTGATGCGCACAGCGTGTCGATCGATTCCAGGCTCATCCGGCCGTGCAGTTCGTCGCGTGGGAAGAGCTTGTTGAGCCGAAAGCCCTTGCCGATGTCCTCCACGGCGATGCATGCGGTGGGTGCCAGCTCGTGAACCCGGTGGATGACGTCTGCTGGGTCGAAGGTGACCTTGCGGGTGATCTCCATCGGCGGTGCATCGATCACGACCGCGCCATTGGACGCCACCATCGGGCCCGGCGGCAGCATCAGTTGCCTGACGATCGGCTTGACGTCGAGGAATGCCCTTCCGGTGGCGATCACCACGGTGCTGCCCGCTTCGATCAATCGATTCACGGCGGACACCACCCGGGGCGATGTGACGCCTCGATGGTCCACCAGTGTCCCGTCGATGTCGAGCGCGGTCAGCTGGGGAAACCATGTCGTCATGTGCTCAAGACTGCCAGCTGTGTGTAAATAGCACGTGACGTCTGGGCCAACTCCAGTGGGGGAGGCCGGTGCCACGTGGACGCCCGCGATCAACGGTGTGCAGGCGGTGGCCCCGAGGGGCCGTCATGGTCTGGACGGGCCCACGGCGATCTCTGCACCCTTGTGGGTTCATCTGCTGATGGCGAGCGATGATCCAGCGGTTCAGAGGCATCCCACGGCTGAGGGGACTGATCCTGCCAGCTCTGGGACGAGTCGGTCCGGGAGTAATCGCCCGCCCATGAGGATCGGCCCGATTCCGGATGATCCTGCGATGACGTGGGCTGCCGGGAAGCGGGTTCGGAGCCGGACCAGTTGTCCTGGGGCGGTGGCCAGGCCTCCGGCGGCGGCAGCCGGCGTGTCGGCTCAGCTTGCTCGTACCGTGCGCCGCGGTCGGCCGGGGAACCGTATTCGCCACCGGGTCGGCCGGCGTTGGACTGGACTGGCTGCTGTGCGTGGCGATGAGGGTCCTGGCGGCTGGGACCCTGGCCATAGGGGTGTTGCCCGTTGGGGTAGCCAGGATTCTGGGTGCCTGGCGGATAGGGCCAGCCACCCCCGCCGGGGGGTGGGTAGCCCATGAGGCCGCTCCCCGCATAACCGCCTGCGGCTGCCTGATTTCCGTAGCCGGATCGCTGTTCACCGGCTTTGTTCATGCGCGCCCAGCCGACCCAGCCGACCACGAGAATGGCGTACCAGGGAAGATTCGCTGCCAGCAGGCCGCTCCCAGAATTTCCGGAACCACCGCCGACAGAGCCGAGAAGCCCGATCAGCGTGAAGAACGAGAAGATGATGAGCGGGGCGAGCACATGTCCAGGGCGATTGCGCCGGGCTCCGACCAGCATCCACACGGAGATGCCGATGGGGAACGCGAAGATGAATACGAGAGCCACCATCAGCACGCCGATCAGCGTTCCCGACGAGATGGATTGGTCCTCGTACTCGCTCAGGTCACGCACTATGGAGGCCAGTATCGAGCCGCCGAATACGATGACAGCGGCCAAGGCCACGAAGATGATGCCGAAGTAGACGAGTGCTGCAATGGCGGCACCCCGTGCCAGCCCGTTGGCCTGGCGAGCAGGAGGCGTGGGGTAACTCGCGGGGTAACTCATGTAACGAGGCTACGGGGTCGGTCTGACACCCTCGTCCCGTCTGGGGATATTCCGCACTACGCCTCGCGCCGAATGGTTGTCCGGGAGCCTGGTCACGGCGTAACCATGAGACATGGCTACTACTGCGTTCAAGGGAAACCCGGTTCACACCTCAGGCGAGCTGCCCCCCGTCGGCTCGCAGGCGCCCGACTTCACTCTGGTCGGCGTCGATCTCGATGACGTGAGTCTCAGCTCCTTCGGCGGGCAGCGCGTCGTTCTCAACATCTTCCCGAGCCTTGACACCTCCACCTGCGCTCGCAGCGTCCGCAAGTTCAATGAGCTGGCCGCTGACCTGGACAACACCACGGTGGTGTGCATCTCGAAGGACCTGCCGTTTGCTGCCAACCGCTTCTGCACCACCGAGGGGATCGAGAATGTGATCACGGGCTCGGCCTTCCGCTCCCACGCTTTCGCCAAGGACTACGGCGTACGCATGTCGGACGGCCCGCTGGAGGGCCTCTTCGCCCGCTCCGTGGTCGTCGTGGACGAGAAGGGCAAGGTGCTGTACGCGGAGTTCGCCCCGGAGATCAGCGAGGAACCCGACTACGACGCCGCGCTCGCCGTACTGGGCTAGAAGATCACCCACCTGCTCTTGGACAGCCGTCTCGACAGCGCCATCGCCCAGTGGCCCTCAGCTGAGGGCCACGTCGACAGCCTGGGTGAGAACCTCCCCGATCGCCTCGTGGATCACCAGCTCCGCGCGGTGATCGGCGGGGGTGGCCGACTTGTTGATGAGGACCAGGTGCTGGCCCCGGAAATAGTCGAGCAAACCAGCAGCCGGATAGACGTTCAGCGACGTCCCCCCGACGACCAAGACATCGGCAGAGGAGATGTCTCGCACAGCCGCATCCATCACGTCCGGGTCAAGGCCCTCCTCGTAGAGCACCACATCGGGCTTGATGATCCCGCCGTCCGCCTCACAGCGGGGGATTCCGGTGGAAGTGAGGATCGTCTCCATCGGGTACTGGGCGCCGCACAGCACGCAGCGGTTGCGCAGCACGCTGCCGTGCAGCTCGTGGACTGTGCGTGAACCGGCGCGCTGGTGCAGACCGTCGATGTTCTGCGTCACCACGGCCCGCAGCGTTCCGGCATCCTCCAGTCTGGCCAGCGCCGTGTGGGCGCCATTGGGCTCAGCCTGCGGGTAGAGCATGTTCTCCCGGTAGAAGGCATAGAAATCAGCGGGGTGATCGCGCCAGCAGGAGTGCGAGAGCATGTACTCCGGCGGGCGAGCGCCCCCGGCGTGCAGCGTGTAGAGACCGCCGGCTGAGCGGAAGTCGGGAATGCCGCTCTCGGTGGACACCCCCGCGCCACCGAAGAAGACGACCCGGCTGGCATCCGCCAACATGTCGCTGAGCCGGTCCACCCCGATGTGCCCGGCCTGCATGTGCGCACTGCTCATGTGCCCACCCTAGGCCAGCCCCAAGCCCTTGCCAGGCCGCACAGCCTGGGCACAGGAAGACACAGCTGATCAGGAGAGACTTGCCCGCACGCCAGCACGAAGCCAGCGGAGGACAAGCAGAGGACGCCACGATGAGCGATGAACCGGATCTCGGCCGCGCGCGCAGGGCAGCGAACGAGGAGCTGTCGGCCCAGCTCCCGGATTCGCGCCCAGCACATGCTGATCGTCCGAACCATCGCCGGCGCCGGATCGTCGCCCTCGTCGCGCTGATCCTGGCGATGCTGCTGGTCGCCGGCGTGGCTGCCGTCGGCGTCTTCGTGTGGCGGGCGAACAATGGCATCAAGCGGTCCTCCGCGATCGGCGTCGCTGTGGATTCGAAACAGCTCGACCTGCTCATCATGGGCCTTGATTCGCGGGTCGACGTGAACGGCAATGCGCTGCCAGCAGACATCTACAACGCGTTGCACGCCGGTGATGCCGATGACGGCGGGTTGAACTCCAATGTGCTGATGTATGTGCATGTTCCGGCGGACGGTTCCGCGGCCACGGTCATTGCGATTCCGCGCGACGACTATGTCGACCTTCCAGGCTGTCCCGACGGCCAGTGCAAGGGCAAGATCAAGCAGGCCTATGGGCTGGCCGCCGATCAGGAGTCCAAGCAGCTGGCGGCCCAGGGCAAGACCGACGCGGCCGCCTACCAGCAGAGCCGTGACGCGGGGCGTGCCGAGGAGGTGTCCACCGTCGAGCAGTTCCTCGGAGTGCACATCGATCACTTCGTCGAGGTGACGATGGTGTCCTTCCTGCAGATCGCCCAGGTCGTGCAGCCCATCACCGTCTGTGTGAAGCAGGACACGGTCGACAGCTATTCGGGTGCTGACTTCAAGGCAGGAGTCCAGCAGATCGATGCGAACCAGGCCGTGGCATTCGTCCGGCAGCGACGCGATACCAACAATCCGGATCTGGAGTTCACAGATCTCGACCGGTCGCGGCGCCAGCAGGCCTTCATCGCCTCGCTGTTCACCAAGCTCAAGCAGACGAATTTCTTCGCCAACCCGGGCAAGCTGAATTCTCTGGTCAAGGTGGCCCAGCAGAACACGGTGATCGATTCCGGGTTGGGAGTGACCGCGCTCACCTCCGTGGCGGGGTCGCTGGACGGATCATCGATGCATTTCTACACGCTGCCCATCCAAAGCTTCGGCACCGACTCCGGCGGTGAATCGATCAATGTGGTGGACCCGGCCACCATCAGGGCGACTGTCCAGGATCTGCTTCACCCGCACGCCGCATCGGCAGCTGCTTCCAGCGCTGCTCCCACCGGCGTGCAGACAGGTTCGTCGTCCTCGGATAGCAGTTCCTCAGCCACGGAGGAGGACAGTTCACCGGATACATCGGCCTCGCCCGCCGATGCCGAGCCATCCATCGTCCAGGCGACTGCTGGCGGAAGCACAGGGCCGCAGCCGACCCAGCTCACGGAGATGTCCGGCGGCGGGGTGCCCTGCGTCAAATGAGCCCAGTACCAATACATCGGGAGTCGGACGCGCCGCACCGTTTCCTGCGTCTTCCTGCGCCGCCGTGCAGAGCACATGATCAGCCAGCAGGGCCATCGGCGAGCCGGGGGAGTTGGTGATCGTGGTCGTGGTGGCCCGCAGAGTCCGGCTCTGGATCGTCCCCTGATCAGGATGGACTGCAATCCTTGCGCGTGTGGACAGCAAAAGTGCAGTCCATCCCGGTGGTGATCAGTCGGTACCGGTCTCCATTGCCGCGCTGTCCAGCGGCGTGCTGGGCCGGGAGCCCGCGAGCTTGGGGTTGTCGGCGATCTCCTCGGACTTGCCGGCCTCGAGCCGGCCAACCAGCTTGGCGGCCTCACCACCGGCGAGCTGGCCCTGGGAGGCGTACTGCTCCAGCCGGGCGCGGGAATCGGAGATGTCCAGATTGCGCATGGTGAGCTGGCCGATACGGTCGAGCGGGCCGAAGGCGGCGTCCTCGACACGCTCCATGGACAGCCGCTCCGGGTGATAGCTGAACGCCGGGCCGGTGGTGTCGAGGATCGAGTAGTCCTCGCCGCGGCGCAGCCTCAGCGTCACCTCGCCGGTGACCACAGAGGCCACCCAGCGCTGGATCGACTCGCGGATCATCAGCGACTGCGGGTCCAGCCAGCGGCCCTCGTAGAGCAGACGGCCCAGCCGCATGCCCTCGTTGCGGTAGTTGATGATGGTGTCCTCGTTGTGGATCGCATTCACCAGTCGTTCGTAGGCGATGAACAGCAGAGCCATGCCAGGCGCCTCGTAGATGCCGCGGCTCTTGGCCTCGATGATGCGGTTCTCGATCTGATCGCTCATGCCCAGACCGTGGCGCCCGCCGATCTCATTGGCGTTCTTCACCAGTTCGACGGCTGAGTCGAAGCGCTCGCCGTTGATCGAGACGGGACGACCCTGCTCGAAGGCGATCTTGACGACCTCAGGTTCGATGGCCACCGAGGGATCCCAGAAGCGCACACCCATGATTGGTTCCACGGACTCGAGGCCGACGTCGAGCTGCTCCAGGGTCTTGGCCTCGTGCGTGGCGCCCCAGATGTTGGCGTCGGTGGAGTAGGCCTTCTCCTTCACATCGCGGTAGGGCAGGTCGTGGTTGTGCAACCAGACGCTCATCTCATCGCGGCCGCCCAGCTCGGAGACGAAGTCCTCGTCCAGCCAGGGCTTGTAGATGCGCAGCGCCGGATTGGCCATCAGGCCGTAGCGGTAGAAGCGCTCGATGTCATTGCCCTTGTAGGTGGAGCCGTCGCCCCAGATGGAGACATCGTCATCCTGCATGGCGCGCACCAGCAAGGTTCCGGTGACTGCACGCCCGATCGGAGTGGTGTTGAAATAGGCGCGCCCGGCGCTCTGCACATGGAAGGCGCCGCAGGCCAGGGCGGACAGGCCCTCTTCGACGAGGGATTCCTTGCAGTCCACCAGCCGGCTGATCTCGGCGCCGTACTGCGCGGCACGATCGGGAACCGAGTCGATGTCGGGATCGTCGTACTGGCCGATGTCGGCGGTATAGGTGCAGGGGACCGCGCCCTTCTCCCGCATCCACGCCACCGCGCAGCTGGTGTCCAGGCCACCGCTGAATGCGATACCGATCCGTTCGCCGATCGGAAGAGATGTCAGAACTTTGCTCACGTGGGCAAGCATAACCTGAAAGTTATGCCTTCATCACCCGAGGGTTATTCGTTGCGTCGTGCCTGGTCCAGCGCAAATGCTCTGACATCTATGCCGACAGTGGAATAAATATGCCCAAAAAGCTGGCCATCAGTGTGTCACCGGGATGCTCAGCTGCGGTCATCTTCCGGAGCTCGGCGGACGGCTCCCCGGCGCCTCGCCGCGCCGGAGGTACCGGCTGCTCCCGGGCCGGTTCGGCCCCGGACAGGTCACCCTCGCTCGGGCCGCACTCTGGTCGCTGGAACTCGTGTGCCGCCACGGCCTCGATTGCTCCGCCTGGCCCCGCCGAGCCAGGCGGGTGATCACTGCGAGTTCACCAGGATGATCTTGCCAATGTTGTCACCCGACTCCAGCAGATCGTGGGCGCGAGCTGCCTCGGCGAGTGGAATCCGGGTCTGCTTGCCGGGCGCGATCTGCCCCGAGCTGACCAGCGGCCACACCACTTCCTCCACCCGGCGGCAGATCCGCTCCTTCTGGGCGAGCGGGCGTCCACGCAGACTCGTCGCGGTGATGGTGCCGCGGCGGTTGAGCAGTTCGCCGATGTTGAGGGTGCCGCGCACGCCCTTCTGCATGCCGATGATGACCATCCGGCCGTCGGCGGCCAGGGATTCGACATTCATCTCGAGGTATTTTGCACCGATGATGTCGAGGATGACATCGACGCCGCGGTCCCGAGTGGTCACCATGACCGCAGACTGCCAGTCCTCGTGGTAGTCGAAAGCCTCATCGGCGCCCAATTCACGGCAGTATTCGAGCTTGTGCGCCGATCCCGCGGTGACCAGCACCCGGGCGCCGATGGCCTTTGCGTACTGGATGGCGAAGGTGCCGATGCCTCCCGCGCCACCATGGATGAGCACGGTTTGGCCCTCGCCCAGCTTGACCCGGTCGAAATTGGACACGACTGTGGCGGCAACCTCCACCAGCCCTGCGGCGACCAGCGGGTCGATGCCTTCCGGCAGGGTGATGAGTTGGCCCTGCGGCACCACGAAGTATTCGCCGTAGCCGCCGCCGCCCAACAGTGCCAGCGTCTGCTCCCCGATGGCGTGGCCGGTGACGCCCTCGCCGAGCGCGGAGATGACGCCCAGGGCCTCCATGCCCATGATGTCGGTGATCCCGGCGGGCGGCGGATAGTGCCCTTGCCGCTGCAGCACATCACCACGATTCACCCCGGCCGCCTGCATCTTCACCTGCACCTCGCCGGGTCCCGGTTCGGGGGTGGGCACGGTGGACAGTTCCAGCTTGTCGGAGCTACCTGGTTCAGTCACTGTGATCGCACGCATGCGTAAAGCCTGCCACCTGTGCACTTCGGCTACCATGAGTGCGCGCCCTCGGGCGTTGGCGAGGTCGCATAGTGGACGAGTGCAGCCGCCTTGAAAGCGGCCGAGTGAAAGCTCCGTGGGTTCGAATCCCACCCTCGCCGCTGTGTGCCATGGAGGGAAGACATGAACAGCTACAGCCTGCGTCCTCGTCCGCCGCGCCGGGCGGCTCTGCTCGGTGGCTTGTGCACCGTGGTGGGTCTCGTCGTGCTGATAGCTGGGATCTTCTCCTCGTGGTCTGTCATCGTGGTCGTGCTCGCCGCGATCGTGCTCGCCGCCGGAATCGTGGTGCTCGCCATGGTGGCCTACTCGATGGTCCACCACGCGATCTATGTCGACCTGACCGAGCAGGGATTTCGGGTACACGGCCCGGGCATGGACAAGAAGGGTTCCTGGGCGCATGTCACGAAGGTCGCCCTCACGCCCGACGGTTCACGCCTGGTGATCGCTTCCGGTGCCATCAAGCGCACCTACATCAGTTGCCCCAACGGTGGGCAGGATCCGGTGATGAAGGCCCTGGTGGCTGACATCACCAGCCGGGTGGGCTCGACAGGGCATTGAACCCGATGGTTCATGTCACTCAGTGGCTGAATTCAGTTGCTGGTGTCACCGAGTTGATGAACCACACATGCATTTGACCGGTTTGCAGAACCCCATGTTCATTTCACCGGGTTGTACCCACACACATCTGTGAGATTCTCCGCCGGCGCGAGCGTCTGGGTGGGCGAAGGCGTGCCACTCGGCTCGTCGGTGGCGGAAATGCTTGGCTCAGTGGTCGGATTGACACCGTAGGTCTCGCTCGGTGTCGGTGTGGGTGTCTGGCCCGGATTCTGACTGGCCCAGATCGCATCCTCGATGGTGGTGCGCATCGCCGGATAGTCGGGATTCCCCGGCACTACCTCGTTGGGCACGGGGGTGCCGTCCAGGCTTTGCGCGAAGACCACACGGGTCACCTGGGCGTCCTTGACCTTCAGCGCCAGCTCGGCGATGTCGTCGAGCAGATCCTCAGGAATGTCGGTGCTCATCATCTGCTGGCCCGCCGAGGCGATGGCCTCATAACGGGTGAGCATGGTCTGTGGATTTGCCTGTTTGATGACGGCATTGATGAGACAGCTCTGACGACGCATCCGGCCGTAGTCGTAGTCGGGGTCATTGCACCGGCTGCGGGCGTACCACATGGCATCGCTGCCTCCGAGGTGCTCGTTGGGTCCCACGGGAAGGTTCCCGTCCACGCCGCATGCTTCGTCGCCGTATCCGTCGACGTGGCCGCCCTTGGCGATCGGGAAGTTGATGTTCACGGTGACGCCACCCATGGCGTCCACGAGCTTCTGGATACCGTCGATGTTGATCATGACGAAGTAGTCGACATTGAGGCCCGTGATGCCGCCGACTGCGAGTTTGGTGGCATCGGCGCCGGCGAAATCGGTGTCCTTGAACAGTTCCGGATGCTCCTGGGGCACTTCGTTCCACACCGCGTTGAGCATGTAGGAGTCTTCTGAGCCGGTCACGCCGTCCCAGGTGCGGCCGTTGGGATAGACCTTCGCCAGGTCGCTGCCGGACTGGAAGGGAACGTTCTCAAGATTTCGGGGCAGCTGGATCAGCACCGTGTTGCCGGTATGGGTGTCGATGGAGGCAAGGATGACCGTGTCGGTGCGCAGCCCGAGTTGGTCGTCGCGGCCTGCACCCGAGTCACCGCCGAGCAGCAGGATGTTCAGCCGTTCCTTGTCGGCGAAGGGATTCGCCTTGTTCGTGATGTGAGGACGTGTCTTGGAACGCGAATTCGCATTGCCGAAGACATTGGAGACCAGCCCTCCGGAGGTGAAGGCATAGGCAGAAGCCACCGCGGTGGGCGTGGCCACCAGGATGGAGATCACGAAGACCACCGCTGCGCCCACGATGCGCTGCTTGCCAGTCATGCGGCGCGGACGGGAGACCAGATATGTGCCCAGCACCAGGATCGCCCAGAACAGTGAAATGGACGCCAGCCCGATGCCGAGCAGGGTGAACCCGGTGGAGCTCATGAAAATCTTGATGAAGATCTCTGGATGCAGCCATCCGATGAGGGCGGCGATGCCACAGACGATGACCGTGCAGACGAAGATGACCAGGCCGAGGAGTGTGCGCCGGGTACCGAGCAGGCCTGTGCCTGGGAGAAGCGTGCCGATCGTCGTACGTGCGATGGTGCCGGGGAAACCCGCGGAATAGTCGAGGGTCGGGGGGCGGCCCAGTCTGGGATCAGGTGGCGCAATGCCCGACGGGTCCGCCTGTTCGGCTCTCGGTGCCCCGCGAAGCCCCTCGCGTTCGACGTCATACAGAGCTCCGTCGGAGGTGGCGGGCCTGTGCTGTCCGCCGGGAACAGCCGGGCCGTTGTCGGCGGGCTCCGGGGGCTGATACTGCCGTGCATGACGGGGGACATAGTTGTCGTGGTCGTTGTCCGCGGCGCGGCGCGGCGCGCTGTCTTGTGACCCGTTCCCTCGTGAAACCATGACACCTCTGTAGCAGTCGGGCACCGCAGGGCGCGAAACTCCCACGGGCCTTGATGACGAGCCGGGCAGGATTCCTGCGCCAGCCAATTTCCTCCGGCTTCCGGTTTGATCGCCGGCTGCGGACGGCACCGCCGTTCCGGTCCATACTGCCTCACGTAACTGTGGGAGGGTATCTGGCCCCCGTGGTGCCCGCTTTTGCCCGGTCGGGGCGGACCCGATAATGTGGGTGGCCGCTGGAGGTGTCGCCTAGTCCGGTCTATGGCGCCCGCCTGCTAAGCGGGTTTGGGACTCAAATCCCATCGCGGGTTCAAATCCCGCCACCTCCGCCAGCGTGAAATGCACATGCGTGAGGCCTGGAGCTGTCATGGCAGGTCCGGACCTTGGGTATGTGTGCCCTCGCGTATGTGCATCGCATGTCTGACCCGCGCAGCTGCACCGAATTCAGCGCGCTGCGGGTGCCGATTGGTGCCATCGATAGCGATGGAGTAGAGTCACTTCTCGCCGTACGGCAAGGCGCCCATAGCTTAATGGATAGAGCATCTGACTACGGATCAGAAGGTTGGGGGTTCAAGTCCCTCTGGGCGCGCAATGCGTCAAGGCTTGTGAGAAGGGGTTTCCGGGAGACCGGGAGCCCCTTCTTGTGTTTGCCTTGCCGGGCCGGGCGCAGACACTGGACGGTGAGTGTTTCGCAGCCGGTCATCAGCGGCCCCACGAGTCCGGCGAGTGCCGGAGAGCCATTTCCTGGGATGTTTTCGTGCCGGATCCCGGTCTCATGGCCGGAGTGTCGGCTCCTTGACCGGTCGTCTTGGTGAACGTCTGATCGTTTGCCCGATGAAGTTCCTACTGCTCACGATGATGGAGCTCGAAGGATGGTGGCCCGGGGGAATGCGGACGCTACTGTGGATGCTGTGACAGAACGCAAGTATGTCCTGGTCACCGGCGCAACCCGAGGCATCGGGCGGGCGATCGCAGACCAGCTCGCCGATGACTGGCACATCCTGGTGGGCGGCAGGCGACCCGACGCGGTGGCAGAGGTGGTGGCGCAGTTGCCCAGCGCCGAGCCCTTCGTGGCGGATCTCACCGATGAGGAGAGCACCCTGGTGGCGGCAGCGCGGGTCGGCCGTCTCGACGCCCTGGTGCACTCTGCCGGGGTCAGCGTGCTCGGCCGGGTAGAAGAATTGACAAGGCTTGACTGGCGCGCCGAGTTTGAGGTCAATGTCGTGGCTGTGGCTGATCTGACCAAGTTGTTGCTGCCACGGCTGCGTGAGGCCGAGGGCCAGGTCGTCACCATCAATTCAGGTTCCGGTCTTCGCTCTGCGCCCGGCAACGGCAGTTACTGCGCGTCCAAGTTCGCGCTGACAGCGTTCACCGACGCGCTGCGCGAGGAGGAACGCGGCCGGGTCAGAGTCACATCGATTCATCCTGGAAGGGTGGACACGGACATGCAGGTCGCCATCCAGGCCGAATTGGGCCACGAGTATGAACCGGAGCGTTACCTTGCGCCCGTTGACGTGGCCCGGGCCGTCGCCCTGGCCCTGTCCATGGACCCTCGCGCCAATCTCGATGTCGTCTCGGTGAGGCCCGCGCGATGACTCTCATCTGGGCACACCGTGGCGCCAGCAAAGTGGCGCCCGAGAACACCCTGCCGGCCTTCGAAACGGCAGTGGCACTCGGCGCCGACGGTGTGGAACTGGACGTGCAGCGCACCAGCGACGGTGAGCTGGTGGTCTGCCACGACGAGAAGATCGACCGCACGAGCAATGGCCAGGGCTACATCGCCGACCACACCCTCGACGAGCTGCGTGCCTTCGATTTCAGCAATCACAAGGACGGATTCAGCCAGATACCCATTCCGACGCTGGCCCAGGTACTGAAACTGCTCAAACCGACCTCGTTGAGCATCAATATCGAACTGAAGAACTCGGTCCTCGCCTATCGTGGCATGGAGTCGCAGGTGGCCGATCTGGTGCACTCCAAGGGCTGGGATGACAGGGTCATCTACTCCTCCTTCAACCACCGGTCGATGCGTGTCATGGCCGATCGCGGCTATCCGGTGGGCCTGCTCTACGAAACGGTGATGTGGAAGCCATGGGAGTACGGCGACAAGCTCGGTGCGAAGGCGCTGCACCCGGCAGGCTCCGCGGTGCGGCTCAACCCGCGTTGCGTGCGTAAGGCGCACAGCAACGGAATGAGCGTCAATGTGTGGACCATCGACGAGGCCGAGCACATGAAAGCCCTCATCGACCTCGGGGTGGACGCGATCATCACCAATGCGCCCGATGTCGCCGTGGGGCAAAGGGACTGACGCTGGGCCAAGACCTTCCCGGTCTGGTTCCGCAGCAGGATGATCTTACTGCCACTCGAGCACGAGACCGGGCTGTGGATGTGCCCGGAAGCAGCCCAAGGGGCTTGTCGGCTGCGGAGTGCAGATCCACGCCTCGGGACAGGAGCGAGTACTCCGGCTGGGCACCTGGCAGAAGTGAGAGCACACTGCCGGTACAACCGCATCAGCCGCGGGCAGCCACCGCTTCGCGGCAGATCTCGAGCAGGGGCACGGCATCCGGGCGCCGACCGGTCATGAGGAAGACCTGGTCGATCGCCTGGCAGACCAGCAGGTCCACGCCGTCCACGCTTGTCGCGCCGGAGCCTGTGGCTGCACGGTTCAAATTCGTCGGGTAGTCGTGGTAGACGATGTCGAAGAGCACCGGTGCGACACCGGCCAGTTGCACGGCCTGCTGGGGTGTGAACACCGTGGGAACGGTTGAGATCAGCACGTCGGCACTTGCCTCGGGCAGTGCGTCGAGGTTTTCCCAGGCCGTCAGCTCGAATTCGATGCCCATCTTGGCTGCCACCGGATCGAGGCTGCGATGAGCCCGTTGGGCGTCCCGGGCGACGACGAGCACAGAGTGCACGCCGAGGGCTTCCAGAGCGGCGAAACTGCTGCGTGCGGTGGCGCCGGCGCCGAGCAGCACGGCCGTCCTCGCCTTTTCGAGCCCGTGATGGGCCAGTGCCAGGCGCATTCCCGTCACATCGGTGTTGTAGAGCCGGTTGGGGTGGCCGAAGATCAGTGTGTTGGCGGCGTCCAGGTCGAGGGCCCGCTGCTCGGCGAGCCCATGCGAGAGCAGTGCTGATTTCAGCGGAGCCGTCACCGACAGGCCCACCCAGGTGCTGTCACAGGAGTCGAGGAAGGCGGGCAGAGCCTCAGGCGTCACATCGACAGCGTCATAGCTCCAGTCGCTCAGGCCGAGCTGCTGGTAGGCGGCGCGGTGCAGCGCCGGGGACAGCGAGTGCGCGATGGGACTGCCGATCACAGCGCAGTGATGAGTCATGCGGGCCTCCACAGGTGGCGATACCCGCCGCACTTTACAAGCCGGCCGAATCCAGGGGTGAGTCGACGTGGGGCCCGAGCACGTCTGGATGGACAGAGAGCAGTACACATGGCCGCCGGCTCAGAGGTCCGGCGGCAGCTGAGCTTCGGGCATTGGTGCCGTGCAGTCAGCCGCAACCGGACGGTTCGACGGCGGTCGTCGCCTCAGAGCAGGTGAGCCTCATCGGGTTCACCGTTCTCGATCGAGTCGAGCACTGCGTCGATGTCGCCCTCGCCCTTGATGTTCCCGTACCACCAGTTCTCGGGGTAGACGACCATCGCAGGGCCGCGGTCGCAGACCTGGAGGCAGCCGGTGGCAGTCACCTGAATGCCCTCCATGTCGCGATCGGAGAGCTCCTCTTCCAGGTAAGGGAGATAGTTCACCGAACCCTGCTTGTTGCAGGTGCCCTGCGGGGCGCCATTTCCCCGGAAGCTGCAGCAGACGAAGATGTGGTGCTCGGTAGTCATCGGCATTGCGGTGAACCTCTTTCACATAGGCATTTCGTTGTCATTTGCGACCCGCATTCCAGGTGGTCACCGCACATCACGGCCGACCATCGGGTGCACCCGCCGGATGGTTGACCGTTTCAGGTCGCCGGAAAGTGGGCACAGATCGATTCTGGGAAGGCACCAGATGTCATGTCCTTGTGGGATGGCACTCGGTGTCTTCCGTTCAGGGGGGAGACTATTCGCCCTGACAGTCACCTGAGGTGGCCGTCCATTCTGTTGGACAATGCCCAGGCCTCGGGAATTCATGCTGTGGGCCGAGGAGGCACAGTCCAGGACGGCAGGTTAGTTTGGCTCCATGGCCCAATATTTCTGCTGTGTCGCCGGACGAGTGGCCGGCATCGTGTCCGTGGTGCGATTCGATGACCGTGCTGAGACGGCAGAAGTCGTCTCACAACTCGCAGTCGGCGCCAAACCGATGCCCATCATCAGCGAGAAGTCCGGGCGTCTTTGCGTGGCGGCGGGCGAGGACCCCGTGCACTTCAGCACTCTGGAGCTGGGCCGCGGCGGCGAACTGAGTTTGGTCGATTCCGTGCCCTGTCCCTTCCCCCCGACATACATGTCGTTCAGTCCCGACAGGCGCCTGCTGGCCGCAGTGAGCTATCACCAGAGCAGGCTCGCCGTGGTTCCAGTCGATGACGACGGCACGGTGGACGGCGATGCATGGCAGGTCCAGGACACCGGGCGCCAGCCGCACTGCATCGTCTTCTCCCCCGATGGGCGCTTCGCCTATCACAGCGAACTGGCCGAGGACCGCATCGTCGGTCATCGCGTCGAAGGCAGTGAGCTGGTGCAGGATCCGGCCCTCGGAGTCGCCTTCCCCGCAGGCGATGGGCCTCGTCACCTCGCGATCGATGCCAGCGGCACACATGTCTATGTCATCGAGGAACTGGGCGGTCATCTTGCCCATCTCACCCGATCGGCGGAGACCGGGGAGTTGACGATGGTCGAGCAGGTGGACTATTTCGACGAGGACGATCATCTGCGCAAGGGCCTCTTCGTGCCGCCGGATCGCGAACCCACCGTGGACGAGCAGGAGGCCAGGATGTGGGGCGCTGACATCGTCCTCGATCCGGCACGCCGCTGGATCGTGACCTCCGAGCGTCGCTCCTCGACGCTCACCTTGCAGTCGCTCGCACCCGACGGCAGTTTTGGGGCCCGCCTCCAGCATGTGCCCACCGAGATCCAGCCGCGCGGCATGGGGCTGGTGGGTGCCTATCACGTGGTCGTGGGCGCCGAGAAGGGTGAGACCGCCACCTTCTACCGGGTCGGTCACGAACTCACCGAGGTCGCCACGGTGAAGGGCCTCGGCGGGCCGATCTGGATGGCGACCGTCAGCGCTTGACCCCGGCCTGGCCAGGTTCCACCCGGTGCCGATTTCATGTGTCACAGGGGCCGATGCGCCGGTCGGGCAGACCGGCATTGCCTTGATCCGCTCGGCTGTGCGCCGAACCAATCGCTGATCTGCCTGACGCTCGGCACCGTGCCGGCCTGGGCGCATCTCCCGGCTCCGGGTGATCGGCTTCAGTCGATCAGACCGTAGAGCCGATCCCCGGCATCACCCAGGCCAGGAACGATGTAACCGTGCTCGTCGAGGTGGTCGTCCACTGCTGCGACCACCAGGGTGCAGTCGATGTGGTGCTGCTCGGTGAATTCGCGCACATGGGCGATGCCCTCGGGCGCGGAGATCAGGCAGACGCAGGTGATGTCCTCGGCGCCGCGGGAGGCGAGGAATTCGATGCAGCCGGCCAGCGAACCACCGGTGGCCAGCATCGGATCGAGGACGAAGCACTGCCGTCCGGACAGGTTCTTGGGAAGCCGTTCTGCATAGGTGGTCGGACGAAGTGTTTCTTCGTCGCGGGCCATGCCCACGAAGCCGACTTCGGCAGTGGGAACCATCCGGATCATGCCCTCCAGCATTCCCAGGCCGGCGCGAAGGATTGGCACGACCAGTGGTTTCGGCTCTGCCAGCCGGGTTCCCGTGGTGGGCGCCATGGGTGTGCGGATGCTCACCTCTTCCACACGGACGATGCGCGTCGCCTCGTAGCTGAGCAGTGTCACCAGATCGGCGACGAGCAGCCTGAAGGTGGGCTCCTGGGTGCGCGAATCGCGCAGTTCGGTGAGTTTGTGGGCGACCAGCGGGTGATCCACGACTATGAGTTCCACGGGTTTCACTGTCCCATATGGCGCCCGAGCGAGTATCCAAGACCACGCAAGGGGTGCGTTTGCCGGCCTGGGCATGGAATGCTGGACGAGGAGCCCAGGAGGTTGACGTGAGCGACGCTGACGAGACACGTGACAAGGACGATGTTGAGGACGCCGAGAGCTTGGAAAGCCTCGGCGACGGGGACGACTTCGATTCCGGGGTCGTGTCCGACGACTACGACGACCTCGACGACTCCGATGACGACGACGAGGACGACGAGGACGACGATGCTGAGGACGACTACGAGGACGCCGCCCCCGACGAGATCGATTTCGTCGTCGCCCTCTACCGCGAGGACGGTGTGCCCACCGTCACGGATCTTCCGGACGCCTGCGCCAATGATCTCGACGAACTGATCGCCCAGCTGCGCCGGATGCCCGGAGATGTCGGCGCCTGCGGAGCGGTGAGCGTGGACGGCGAGTTCTTCGTGTTCTGCCGGGTGCGCGGGCAGCAGGTGCAGGCTCTGCTCAGCGATGTGGTGGCCTCCAACGACTGGCCGCTCGCCCGCGATGTCGTGGACTTCCTCGGCCTGGAGGTGCCCGATCCCGACGACGATGCCGAGCCCGTGGGCGATTTCAATATTCTGGCCGACCAGGGCGTCAGCGAGTTCGAGATCGAGTCGCTCACTGACGATCTTGATGAAGACTCCGACGAGCTGGCCAGACGGATCATCGACGTCATGCACTTCGGGGATGCCTTCGACAAAGTGGTCGCCGACGAGTGAGCCGCTGGGACACCGCGATGCGCCAAGCCCTGGAGGCTGCAGCAGTCGCTCCTGACCAGGGTGATGTGCCGGTCGGTGCCGTGGTGCTCGATTCCGAGGGGCAAGTACTGTCGTGTGCCGGCAACAGACGCGAGGCCGACAATGACCCCACCGGGCACGCGGAGATCGTCGCCATCCGGCAGGCCTGCACGGCGCTGGGCTCTTGGCGGTTGGACGGCTGCACGATGGTCGTCACCCTGGAGCCCTGCACGATGTGCGCGGGCGCGATCGTCTCGGCCCGGATCGCTGCGCTGGTCTTCGGCGCCTTCGACCCCAAGGCCGGGGCAGTCGCCTCGCTGTGGGATGTGGTGCGCGATCCCCGGCTCAACCATCGTCCGCGGGTGGTGAGCGGCATCCTCGCCGACCAGAGCGAACGCCTTTTGCAGGACTTCTTCGCCTCCCGGCGGGGGCCCGGGGATTGGCGTGCCGCCGAGGCCGACCGCTAGAGTGGCCCGCGGTGACGTGTCTGAGCGGCCGAAAGAGCTCGCCTCGAAAGCGAGTGTGGTGCAAGCCACCGAGGGTTCAAATCCCTCCGTCACCGCAGTAGGTGCCCCTAGTCAGCAACTGACTAGGGGCTTTCCCCTGTCAGAGACATTTCTTGAGCTTGGCGGCGGTGCCTTGCCGTCCGTTGGCCATGCGGCTCCGGCTGCTTCTCGGCAGAGGAAGGGATCTCTTCCGGAGCGGGAATGGTGACCGACAGCAGTACCTGTATGAAAGCGTGCGAGAAGCCCCCGTGTTCAGCCTGAGGACATCAAACGGTCGAACAGGCCAACGCGGGGGCTTCTGCACGGTGTGAACCGGTCACAGGTCGTCCTGGGATCGCACCGGCGGGCTTCAGCCCGCCGCGGGCGCCAGATCCTCCTCGACCGTGCTGGTGGGGGCGAGGCCGAAGGCGTCGGAAAGCACCTGCAGAACCCCCGGGGAGACGAAGGCCGGCAGCGTCGGCCCGAGCTTGATGTTCTTCACGCCCAGCGCCAGCAGGCTCAGCAGCACGGCGACCGCCTTCTGCTCGTACCAGGACAGCACGATGGTCAGCGGCAGCTCGTTGATGCCCACCCCGAAGGCCGACGCCAGCGCCTGGGCAACCTTCACCGCGGAGTAGGCGTCATTGCACTGGCCCATGTCGAGCAGCCTCGGCAGGCCGCCGACCGTGCCCAGCTGCATGTCGTTGAAGCGGAACTTGCCGCAGGCCAGGGTGAGTACAAGGCTGTCCTTGGGCGTCGACTCGACCAGCCTGGTGAAGTAGTTGCGTCCGTGCATCGCACCGTCGCAGCCGCCCACCAGATAGATGTGGTTGACATCCCCGGCCTTGATGGCGCCGATCACGGCATCGGCCACCGAGAGCACTGCATGGTGGGCGAAACCCGTGGTGAGCGTGGAGCCGCCGTTGATTCCGGTGAGCACCTTCGCAGTGTCCCAGCCGCCGAGCTGCTTGGCGTGCTCGATGACGGGGCCGAAGTCCTTGTGCCCGGCGCTGTCGGCATCAATGTGCGTGACGCCGGGATGGCCCACCATGGCAGTGGTGAACACATTTTCGCGGTAGTCCTCGCGTGGCGGCATCAGGCAGTTCGTGGTGAACAGCACCGCCCCCGGCAGGTCAGTGAACTCGTTGCGCTGGTTCTGCCAGGCCGTGCCGAAGTGGCCCTTGAGGCAGCTGTATGCGTGCAGTCCCGGGTAGCCGTGCGCAGGAAGCATCTCGCCGTGCGTGTACACCGCCACGCCAGTGCCCTCGCACTGCTCCAGCAGCATCGCCAGGTCGTGCAGGTCATGCCCGCTGACAACGATGAAAGGTCCAGGTGCGATCTCCATGGAGACCTCGGTCGGCTCCGGATCGCCGTAGGCCCCGGTGTTGGCCCGGTCGAGCAGCTCCAGGCAGGCGAAGTTGATCATGCCCGCCTCGTGCAGCAGGTCGAGCCACTCAGCCACTTCGTGGTGCCGGGACGCCTGCGCCATCCCTGTGATCAGCCAGGCATCCACCTGTGGATCGTGCTGACCGAGCACATGGGCGTGATAGGCGTAGGCGGCCGTGCCGCGTAGTCCCAGGATGAGCAGCGCGCGGCAGGAACCCTCGGTGCTGGCCGCCTCGAACAATGACTTCTCCCCGGTCACGGCATCGAGAACCACGGCATGCCCGCCGTTGGCCTCCCGTGCCTGCGTGGCGATGTCATCGGCGATCCGCTCGCACAGGGCTGCGTCGAAATTCACATTCGTCACCGTGGCGAACAGTGCCTCCGTGAAGGTCTTCACCAGTTCGGCCGAGGGCTGGCGTCCTTCGCTGGCCACCGCGAGCTTCATCAGTTCGACGGTGATGGCATCCTGCGCCGCTGCGGTGGCGGGATCTTTGCCGCAGACGCCGACTTCGGTGCAGGCGGAACTGCGAGCGGTCTGCTCGCACTGGAAACAAAACATGTCCATGGTCGAATGACCTCCAAGAACTGATTCGTGAATTGCTCGGGCGGAGCCCGAAACTGAACTACTCTCGCGGAGCCCGCTATCGAGATGTGCGGGCGGCCCGGGCACCCACCGTGCGGCCGGCACTCGGTGGCCCCAGACTAGGCATGACAGGACTTCCTGGTCTGTTGCCGTGGCAACACTTGACGGATCATTGTGAGGTGGCCGGGCCGAATGAGGAACAGGTGGAATCACACAGCGCTCACTTGCGCCATGGCGATCTCGTCACGCTCCATGGCCTGGAGCCCGGAGACCTCGGGCAACTGCTCGCCGACGGCAGCGTTCTGCGCGGCGCATGGCGCAAGGGAATCACCATCGCATCCCAGGGCGAGCGCCAGGCGCAGTTCTTCGTGGTGCTGTCCGGCCAGCTGGATGTCACCCGTTCCCGGTTCGACGGGTCCCGCCACATCATCGACATGGTCGGGCCAGGTTTCGCCTGCGGAGCAGTCACCGCCTTCGCCCCGGATCCCCGATGGCCGGCGGACGTGCACGCCAGTGAGCCGACTCAGGCGCTGGTGGTCCCCACCATGTCACTGATGGCTGCGAATCCGGCCAGCCCCTCGCGCCAGCTCCTGCTGCAGTGGTCGGTTCGATTGCTCGCCGAACGAGCGGCCCATCTGAATCAACGCGCCGAGCTGCTGTCACGGCGCGGGCTGCGCGCCCGGCTGGCCTTCTTCATGATGCACAACTGTGATGAGCGTGGCATGGTCGACATCGCGCTGACCCGTCAGGAGCTGGCCGACAGTCTGCAGGTGTCGCGCTCGTCCATGACCCGTGAGCTGGGACGCATGGCCGCCGAGGGGCTCGTGGCGTTGCACGGGCGGGCCTTCGAGGTGCTCGACTCGCAAACGCTGCGCCTCCTCGCGCGGTAGGCGCGGGTCCCCCTCTCGCGCGGTGCGGGGAACTGGTGGCGGGCGCATCTGCGTCCACAGCGGTCACGCATGGATCGATGACCCCGGAGCCTGTGGATAGGATGGGTTCACGTCGGGCCGCTGGGGATCAATCCGATCGGGGATCCATTGTTGTGATTGCCCGGGCCGACGCGGGCGTCGGCTCCAGGGCTGGCCAGGCCGGAGCGGGCAGGTTTGAGCAGAACAATTTGGGTGCGCATGAGTGCGGCCACTCAGGAAATACGAGGGGAGTGGCCGGCGGATGAAGACGGCGCAGAAGCGGCCTGTCACCCGCAGGTCTGTGCCTGTCGGCATCTTCTCGCTCGTCATCGCCGTCATGCTCGCCGTACTCAGCGTGGTGTGGATCCGCTACGGCAACTTCCCGCTCTATCTGATCCCCATCGGGCTGACCCTTCTCGAAGTGGCGATCGGCGTTGTGATGCTGTGGCCGGTCGGCGCCCCAGGTGATTCCCTGCCGGATCACTCTGACGAGGGCGAACAGCGCCTGGAACCCGAGCCGACAGGGGAGTTCGGGTTGACAGGGCCCGCCGAGCCGGGCGAAACCGGCACGATGCCTTCCGCTGCCGGTGATCAGCCGCAGGAGATGGCCCTCTCGGACCATGCGCCGGGCGCGCCAATCCCGGTCAGCTCGCACGCTGCACACGAAGATCTCGACACCGAGACCGGGGACGACAGAACCCCGCCGTGTCGTGCCCGCCGAGTCGCCCCCGAGGACGACGAGCCGGAAGTACCTCCTGATCCCCAGGGGCACTTCGTCGGTGCGACGCGAGGCATTGAGGCGTGAACCATCGAGTCGTGGACAAGGGGCTACAGCCAGCCGGCCCTCGCCCGGGTGCCATGGCTGATGAACAGAGTCCTCGTCTGTGACAGCACTGGGTGAGTACTGAAAAATTCGAGCACAGGGAAGGAGCGCGATGTCACCGTTCGACATGACCTTGCTGCTCGGCGCTGTCGTCGTGCTCATCGCCATCGCTGCTGTGCGACTCGGTTCGCGAGCGGGGCTGCCGGCATTGCTGCTCTTCCTGCTCGTCGGCATCGTGCTGGGCAGCGGAGCCTTCGGAGTCGAGTTCACCGATGTCCAGCTCGCCCATGATCTCGGCTTCGCCGCGTTGGTGCTGATCCTGGCAGAGGGCGGTCTCACCACGAAGTGGCAATCCGTGCGCCCGGTGCTGGGATTGGGCGTGGTGCTTGCCACCGTGGGTGTGCTCGTCACCATCGCCGTCGTCGGACTGTTCGGGTATTTCGTGCTCAACCTGTCCTTCCCGGTGTCCTTCCTACTGGGTGCCGTAGTCGCCCCCACCGATGCTGCCGCAGTGTTCTCCGTGCTGCGCTCGGTGAACTTGCCCGCGCGGCTGCGTGCCGCTCTCGAGGTCGAGTCAGGCTTCAACGACGCCCCGACGGTGCTGCTGGTCACCGCCGGAACGGCGCTCGCTGTCGGGCAGCAGGAACACGGCGGGGCGCTGGCGCTGGCCGGTTCTGTTCTCCTCGAGCTCGTGCTCGGCGTGCTGGGTGGCCTCATCATGGGCTGGCTCGGCGCCAAGATGTTGGCCCGGCTGTCACTGCCGGCCTCCGGTCTGTATCCGCTGGCCACGATGGCATGGATCGTGTTCACCTACAGCTTCGACGAGCTCGTGCACGGCTCGGCCTTCGCTGCTGTCTATGTGTGCGCGGTGGTCCTGGGCAACTCCCAGCTGCCGCACCGCCATGCCACCCGTTCCTTCGCGGAGGGAATCGGCTGGGTCGCGCAGATGGGTCTGTTCGTGATGCTCGGCATTCTCATCACCCCGTCATCCATCACCTGGCAGCAGGCCGGTGTGGCGGTTGTGCTGGGTCTGGTGCTGGTGTTCGTGGCCCGTCCGATGGCCGTGTACATCAGCGCGGTCTGGTTCAAGGTGCCCTGGCGCCACCACGTGTTCATGAGCTGGGCCGGGCTTCGCGGGGCAGTGCCCATCATCCTGGCCACCGTGCCGTTGGCCGCCGGTATGCCCGAATCCCATGTGCTGTTCAACATCATCGTGGTCTTCGTGGTGGTCTTCACCTCCGTCCAGGCGCCCACGCTGCCCTGGATGGCCCGGCGTCTGGGCCTGGTGGATCCCCATGCAGCCACCGACGTCGACATCGAGGTGGCGCCCTTCGAGGAGCGGCGCGCTGATCTGTTGGAGGTCAACATCCCCGAGGGTTCCCGGCTGGCCGGGATCACCGTGCTGGAGATGCGGCTGCCACCCAATGCGGTGGTTGCTCTCATCATGCGCGGGGAGGAGTCCTTCTCCGCTGACGGCAGCACGACGCTTCAGACCGGGGACCAGATCCTGGTGGTCACCCCCGCGGCGATCCGGGACAAGGTGGAACGCCGGCTGACCGTGCTCGGGCGGGGTGGTCGGCTGGCGAGCTGGCATCTCGGAGCCAAACGCTGGCGGGCCCAGCGTGAGAAGACCCACGATGAGGACGCCTACTGAGTGGCTGGGTCGGTCGGCGAGCCGCGTGGTTGACGGGGTTTGCGGTGGGAGAGGGTTTCCGGCTGTCGGGATCGATCTGCCTGGTCAGGGTGTGGCTGTCCCGCTCGGCACCGGCACGCAGATCGTCCCACCAGGAACATCCACGGTTGTCGGCGCATCCTGGTTGAAGCCACCGAAATTGTCGTTGACGATCACGTCCACCCGATGATCGGAACGCCCGTCGCCGCTGGGCGTCGCCCCGGGCAGGAAACCCACCAGCAGCATCACCTCGGGATCATCGGCGCTGTTGCCCACCACCATGGTGCCCGGCACCTGGCCGCTGGTGTTGGTGGTCGAGACCACGTCGAAGCCCTTGCCGGACAGCATGTTGCCCAGATCGCCGGCCCGGCCACGCACGGATCCGGCATTGAGCACGCGCACCTGCACCTCCGATGTTGACAACACGCTTGCCGTCTTCACCACGCAGGACTGGGCTGGTTTCGTCACGGGATGGGTGAGCATCCTCATCCCCCACCAGGCTCCGAAGCACAGGAGGACCACGACGACCACCAGAATCACCGGTGTTGTGCGCCTGTGCATCCCCTGGCTCCCCTCCGTGACAAGTCTCTCCTGGTCATCGCTCAGCCGCTGTCGGTCCTCAACCGCAATCGATGATGCGGGCGTGGATGGTCAGGCGTTGCTGGAGGGCAGCACGCAGAGTGCGGTGCAGACCCACTTCCAAGTAGAACTCGCCGCGCCAGAACACGACATGGGGAAACAAATCACCGTAGAAGGTGGAGTCGTCGTCGAGGAGCTGGTCGAGATCAAGTGTGCGGGTGGTCGTCACCAGTTGGTCGAGCCGGACTTCCTGCGGTGGGATCTCGGCCCACTGGCTCGAGGACAGTCCGTGCGCAGGATAGGGCCTGCCCTCACCGACACGCTTGAAGATCACAGCGTTGATCATAGGGGGAGGGCATTCTCCCCATGCCGGGAACAGCACATGCGACGCCGGAACCCATCCGGGGATTCACCCAGGGATGATTCGGGATCGCACAGCGATGCGGGGACCCGGTGGACGGCCCGAACTGGAGCTGTGACAGACTGCCGCCACGATCCAGTGCGTGTTCGTTCTCCCGCTCGATCGTGAGACGCTCAGATTCAGGAAATTCTTTGAAAAAATGGGAATAAAACTGTCCACCCGCTGATATGGGCTACCGGATGACTTAGCTTAGGCTTACCTTGGTTGTCGTGAAGGTAGTCGGGGTCAACCCCGAAAAGAGTCCTACGGGTGAGGAGAACGACATGAGGGCCAGTGTCGAAACGACCAATCTGCCAGCCTCGAGGCTGAGCGGCCTGCGGTCCGGTGAGCGTGCAGTGATCACCGATGTGTGCGATGGGGATCCCTCGATCTGCCACCGCCTGCACCTGCTCGGATTCACCTGCGGCCGCGAGGTCAGCCTGGTGCGCAGGGCACCCTTCCACGGACCCATGGTCTTTCGCGTCTGCGATGCCGAAATGTGTCTGCGTGAATCACAGGCCACGATGATCAAGATCTCCATGATCGACGCCGGCGCGGCGCTCCGCGCTGCGTGAGTCCCCGGGACCAGGGAGAAACCATGTCTTCAGCAGTCGAATCTGCGCCCCCTCCGGGCGGCGCCGACCCCGCGCTCGCCGAGCGCGCACCGCGCATCGCGCTGGTCGGCTCACCCAATGGCGGCAAGACCTCCATCTTCAACGGCCTCACCGGCCTGCATGCCAAGACCGGTAACTACCCCGGTGTCACGGTGTCCCGCACCTACGGCATGTGCCAGATCCGCGGCGCCCACTACGGTATCGAGGATCTGCCGGGTTGCTACTCGCTCACACCCATTTCGCCTGACGAGCAGGTCGTGTCCGATCTTCTGGGCGGCAACATCGAGGGCGTCGAGACCCCCGACGGCCTGCTCATGGTGGCTGATTCCACCGCGCTGCGCCGCTCGCTGCTGCTGCTCTCCGAGGTGCTGCAGAAGCAGATGCCCACCGCCCTGGTGCTCACCATGGTCGATGAGTTGCGTCGCCGCGGTGGCTCCATCGACATCGAGGCGCTCTCCAAGGCGCTCGGCATCCCGGTGGTCACCGTCGTCGCCAACCGCGGCATCGGCATCCCCGAGCTGCGTAATCTGATCGCCGACTGGCGCAGCTGGTCGGTGCCACCCATCGACCCGCCGAGCGACCACAACGAACTGGCAGGCTGGGTCGATTCCATCCTCGATTCCGCCGGATACCAGGCGCCCTCTCCTGATTACCGGACCGAGCGGATCGACAAGGTCCTGCTCCACCCGGTCTTCGGCACACTCGTTTTCTTCATCGTGATGTTCGTCTTCTTCCAGGCGCTGTTCAGCTGGGCGGCTCCTGTGCAGGACCTCATCACCAGTGGGCTGGACTCGCTCGGAAACTGGATCAGCGAGGCCGTCACCAACCCAATCCTGTCCGGCTTGCTGGTCAACGGCATCATCGGCGGTGTCGGTACGGTGCTCACCTTCATCCCCCAGATCGTGCTGATGTTCTTCCTGCTCGCCGTGCTCGACTCGGTCGGCTACATGTCCCGTGCCGCCTTCCTGATGGACAAGCTGATGAGCAGGGCCGGGCTTGAGGGCAGGGCTTTCGTCGCGGTGCTGTCCAGCTTCGCCTGCGCCATTCCCGGCGTGATGGCCACCCGGACGATTCCTTCCTCGAAGGACCGGATCGCCACCATGCTCGGCGTACCGCTGGGCACCTGCTCGGCGCGTCTGCCGGTGTACGTGCTGCTGGTCGGCATGCTCGTCCCCTCCGACACCAGATTCGGATTCATCGGGCTGCAGGGCATCGTGATGTTCCTGCTGTATCTGCTCGGTGGCGTCTCCGCCATGACGGCCTCCTGGGCGGTCAAGAAGATCACCGACCGCTCCGGTCATGTGCTGCCCTTCTACATGGAGATGCCGCCCTACCGGCTGCCGAGGCCCAAGTCCATCGGGCTGGCGATGTGGGAGCCCACCAAGGCCTACATCCGCAAGGCCGGAACCATCATTCTCGGCGCCTCCATCGTCATCTGGGCCCTCACCTCGATTCCTGGCCGCTCCCCCCAGGAACTCCAGAACGCCGGGGTGGACCCCACCGACACGGTCGCGGTCACCTCCTACACGATGGAGCACTCAATCGCAGCGCACGTCGGCAAGGCGATCGAACCGGTCTTCGAACCCCTGGGCTTCGACTGGCGCATCAACATCGCAGTCATCGGCTCGCTCACCGCGCGCGAGGTGTCGGTCTCCACCCTCGGCCAGCTGGCTGCGGCGAGCGATCCGGAGGACAACGCCTCGGTGGCCGAGTCCATCTCCCAGTGGACCTACACGGACGGCCCGAACCAGGGCATGAAGGTCTTCACTCCGGCAACGACGGTCGCACTGCTTCTGTTCTTCGCCTTCGCCCTGCAGTGCATGTCGACGATGGCGGTGATGCGTCGAGAATCGGGTACCTGGCGATGGCCGCTCACGGCCTTCGGCTACATGTTCGTGCTCGCCTGGGTGGCAGGTTTCCTCGGTCACTTCATCGTGAGCCTGTTCACATGAGACCTACTCCACAGAGGCTGATCTCGGTGCACCCCGAACGCACCGACGATCCGTCCACCCTGCGCTGGGTGGTCTGTCACCAGTCATTGCCCTTCGCGGGTGAGCTGGTGGCGGCCCCCGGCCTGGACGAGCTGTCCGGGGCCATGATCGAGCGCATGGTCGCAATGCCAGGCGTGGTGGACATCACGCTCAGTGAAGGTCATGACTGGCGCCGGGACGGCTCCACCGTGCGGCACGCCCTGGTGGAGGCCTTGGCCCACACCTGTGAATGGACAGGCGGCCCGGACGCCCAGCAGCTGGGCCCCGACGATGTGCTGCGGATCTGTGCCGGCGAACTCATCGACGGCCCGATCGGTGACATCGCCACGGCGCACGGCGGAAGCATCGAACTGGTCTCCGCCACCGATGGTGTGGTGAGCGTGCGCATGCACGGCGCCTGCCGGGGCTGCCCGGCGGCTGCGATCACCATGCACCAGCGGCTGGAGAGCCAGCTGCGCCGCAAGGTTCCCGGTCTGCGGAGAGTGGAGACCTGCGCAGCCTGAAATCCACAGCCTTGAACTCACGTGATGGCGTGAACACAGTTGAACTCTGACTGCCTCGGTGTCGGCCCTCGGCCGTGCCGGGGCAGTCGTGCGATGTGAGACAGTAGTCCTCATGATTCACGGGCAGGACGACGCATTCGCCGGGGAATATGTGGTCGCCGGGTGCGCTATCGGCGAGCGCGTCCCGGGTGCTGGGCGGGTGCGCTGAGGTGAAACCGCAGGCCATCTGCTCGGCATTCGAACGTCACTACGGCATCACCCCCGCAGGGGTGTGGTCGGCGCCCGGACGGTTCAACCTGGTGGGCGAACACACCGACTACAACGGGGGCTTCTGCCTCCCTGTGCCCCTGGACCGCCGTACCTTCGTCGCAGCCCGCAGACGCAGCGACGACAGGGTGCGGCTGACCTCCTTGGAGATCGCGGGAGATGCCGACGTCGACCTGCGAGAGGTCACCGCTGCAGTGCCCGGAGGCTGGGGCAGCTATGCCGCCGGCACGGTGTGGGCATTCCGTCAGGCCGGCCACCGGGTGAGCGGCGTCGACATCCTGGTGGGCTCGGATCTGCTGATCGGTGCCGGACTGTCCAGCTCGGCCGCGCTGGAGTGCTCGGTGGCGGCAGCGGTCTCCGATCTGTTCGACCTGGATCTGCTGTCCGACGACGCGCACCGCGCCGAGCTGGCCACCATCTGCCAGACCGCCGAGAATGTGATCGCCCTGGCACCCACCGGAGGTGTCGACCAGACCTCTGCGCTGCGCGGCCGACAGGGCCATGCGCTGCTCATCGACTTCCTCGACGGCACGCTGCGGCCAGTGCCCTACCGGCCGCACGCGGCGGGCGTGGAAGTGCTGATCATCGACACCGGCACACGCCACTCGCTGGCTTCAGGCCACTTCGGCAACAGGCACGCCGAGTGCGACCGGATCGCCGGACTGCTCGGTGTGGACTGCCTGCGGCGCATCGGTGTCGATGATCTTTCAGCCGCCATGCAGGCGCTGCCCGATGCCATCCTGGCCAGGCGGCTGCGCCATGTCGTCACCGAGAACGCCCGGGCGGTGGCGATGGCCGATGCATTGGAGCAGGGCGACTGGCATGCAGTGGGAGAGGGCATGACCCGGGCCCATGAATCGATGCGCGACGACCTGGAGGTCTCCGTTCCGGAGATTGACCTGGCGGTCGATACGGCGCTGGCGGCCGGGGCCTGGGGTGCACGGCTGGTCGGCGGAGGCTTCGGCGGATGCGTGCTGGCCGTGGTTCTCCGGGAAGGTGTCCCAGCGGTCACCGATGCTGTCCGGGCAGCCTTCGCCCAAGCCGGCTACGGCCGCCCCCACAGTTTCACGGCCCGTGCAGGAGATCCTGCCCGTCGGGATGCATGACCCCCGGACAATCGCACTCCCACTCCGAAGAGGTGCTGACCGGCGCGGACTGCCTCAGGCGTTGGGGCCGCTGGACGCAGCGGTGTCCTGCGACGCAGTGGCCATGGTCCCCGGCGAGGTGTGTGTCTCTGTGGAGGTGGTCTGGTGGGAGTCCACCGGGGACGCCGCCTGCTGCGACTGGGGCGCCTGGGAAGTCTGCGGCGCAGCAGATGTGGTCATGGCAGGCTCCTGTGTGGCAATGCTGGTCGACTCGGCGCTGTTTTCATCGGTGGTGTTTTCCGCTGCGCTGGTCGTCGAGGGCCCAGCGCTCGCGGCGGTGCTCGTGGCAGTCGTAGGCGCGCTGCTCGTGTACGTATTGGTCTCGGTGATGGCCGGTGCGGCGGCCGAGGTCTGGGAGGCCGTGGCCGAATGCGTTTCCGTCATCGTTACGGTGCTGGACTGCGCAGGATGGACCTCCCTACGTCCCTGGCTCCACGCCAGCCAGACAGCAATGGTGAGCACCAGGAGCACGACCACCGCCACGATGATCCGGTTGCGGCGTGCCGAGGTCTTCGGCTTGGCCGGGAAATCACCGGTATCACCCGCCTGCTCGGCATCACTGCCGGCCAGTTCCGCCGGCACGAGGGAACCGGTTGCGGACTGCTGGGCGGGCGTGGCCGGAGTCTGCGCGGCTGTCGATGCGGGAGACATCACACGGGTGGCCTGGTCGTCGGTGTCCGGCGGTGGAACCGGCACGGACACGGTCGAGGGGGCATCGGGATCGGTTTCGATGGCGCGCAGGGCCGTTTCAGCCTGGGTGGCGGTGGGCCGGGCCGAGGGATCCTTGGCCAGCAGCGCAGTGACGAGAGCCTCCAGTGCCGCCGGGCAGTCTGAGCGGAGTTCACGAAGTGGTGTGGGCTGGTCGTAGACCTGCGCGCGGGCCACTGCGATCGGCGACTCGCCGGGGAAGGGCGGATGCCCGGTGAGCACCGTCGTCATGAGGCAGCCGAAAGAGTATATGTCAGATGCCGGGCTCACCCTCTCCCCGGAGGCCTGCTCCGGGGACATGTAGGCGGCCGAACCGATGGCGGTCATGGTGCTTGTCAATGCGGTGGCCTGCTGGTCGTTGAGGCGTGCGATGCCGAAGTCGACGAGCTTGGGTGTGGCCTGCAGGCTGTCTGTCTCCAGTACGACATTGGCCGGCTTCACATCGCGGTGCGTCACCCCGATGGCGTGCGCCGCGCCGAGCCCGGCCGCCACTTGGGCGAGCAATGGCACTGCCTGCTCGAAGGGCACCGGGCCCTCGCGGTTGACCAGTCCCTGCAGATTCGGTCCGCGCAGATATTCCATCACCAGGAAGGCGGTGTGCCCGTCGACGCCGGAGTCGTAGATCTGGACCACATTGGGATGTTCCAGGCCGGCGGTGGCAACGGCCTCGCGGCGGAACCTTGCCTCGGTGGTCGGGTCGGCGCTGGTGGCGAGGTTCACGGTCTTGATCGCCACGACACGTTGCAGGGTGGTGTCGAAGGCGCGCCAGACCTGCCCGATCGAACCGGCACCCACTCGTTCGACGAGCTGGTAACGGCCGTTGTTCAGCACCGCCACCGGCTCTTCGCCGGCTGGTCCCGGTCCTTCGCCGGCGGACTGTGCGTCCGGCTGATCACTGGCAGGCTTGTTGTCCGGCTCTTTGCGGGCCGCTTGCCCGGGCATGGCCAAGGTCTTGTCGGCGATCTCGTGCATGGTGGCGTCGGGATCGTTCCGCCCGGTCTCCCCGGGAACCTCGTCGTTACTGCTCACCTGGTCATTCTCCCGCTTTGGCATGGATGGCGATGCTATGTCCTGAGGCTGGCATGTCTTGAGACTGGAAATGTCCTAGAGCTGGCATGGGGCCTCAGCTGGAATTACTTGTGGAGGGCGTCCTGGAGGGACTGCTGGTCGGGCTGGGAGTGCTGGGAGTGCTGGGAGTGGGGGTGGCGGTGGTCGTGACGGTCTGGGTCGGCACCGGCGAGGAGGATGGTGCGACCGCCACGGTGAGGGTCACCGTCTCAGAACGCAGATAGAGCTGCCCGGCCTGCGGCACCTGGCTGAGCACCACGCCGTGGGCCACATTGTTGGTGGGCATCGGAACCACGGCGACCTGGGTGAAGCCCGCTGCCGCCAGCACGGATTCAGCCCGATCCTGGTAGTAACCCTGACTCGACACATCGGGAACTCGCGACCGCCCGGTGGCCCGGTAGAGGGTGATCTGGGTGGAGGGGTCGACGGTGGAGCCCTGGGCAGGATCGACGGCGACGATGGTGCCCGCGGCGTCGGTGACCTTCTCCTGACTCTCGCCGGCGTCCTTGGTGGTGACGATCGTGAAGCCCGCATCCTTCAGCAGCGCGCGAGCGTCATCCTCGGACTTGCCCCGCACATCGGGGATGGTGCCGGCAGCCGGGCCCTGGTTGACCGTGATCGCAACGGTGGAACCCACCTGAACCGTGACGTCGGCATCGGGGGAGGAACCCACCACCCGGCCCTTGGTGTCCAGCGGGCCATTGGCCTGGGAGACCTGCGGGTTCAGATTGGCGTTCTTCAAGGTGGATACGGCCTGGTCCTGGGTGAAACCGACCACTGCGGGGACGGTGGTGGTCTTCGGCTCCTTGGCGGACTCGTTCAGCCGGAAACCGGCGATGCCCATCACGGTGAGCAGGATCAGCAGCAGGATCAGCAAGATGAGGGTGGGAGCGGAGATCCGCCGGCGCCTGGTGCGGGCATGGGATGCCGTCTCCTGGGCGGGCGCCTCGGCGGTGCGCTGGGACGGCGGCTCGGCTGCCTGGTCCACTGCCACGACAGCGGGGACCTTGGCGGTCACCTGCTCACCGGCAAGCAGCCTGGCGATGTCGTCGCGCATTTCGCGGGAATCCTGGTAACGATCCGCAGGCTTTTTCGCGAGAGCCTTCATCGTCACCGCATCCATTGCGGGGGACAACTCCGGATCGAGCTGAGAGGGCGGCACGGCCTGCTCCCTCACATGCTGGTACGCCACTGCGACCGGTGAATCGCCCTGGAAGGGCGGACGCCCGGTGAGCAGTTCGTAGAGCAGGCATCCTGTCGAGTAGATGTCGGAGCGGGCGTCCACTGTTTCGCCCCTGGCCTGCTCGGGCGACAAATATTGGGCGGTGCCGATGACTGCCGCGGTCTGGGTCATCGTTGCCGAGGTGTCGGCCACAGCTCGGGCGATGCCGAAGTCCATCACCTTGACCTGCCCGCTCGGCGTGATCATCACATTGGCGGGTTTGATGTCGCGGTGGATGATGCCGTGCCCGTGCGAATAGGTGAGTGCATCGAGCACGCCCTCGGTGTATGCCAGGGCACGCTCGGGAAGGATGGTGCGACCCTCGCGCAGCATGTCGCGCAGGGTGCGGCCACCGACCAGCTCCATGACGATGTAGGGCAGCACGATCCCCGATGTGGGATCTTCCTGGCTGCCGGTGTCGTAGACGGACACGATATTGGGATGGTTCAGCCCGGCGGCCGACTGGGCCTCCCGCTCGAAGCGGGCGAGGAAGGTGGGGTCATTGGCGAGGTCCACGCGCAGCCGCTTGACAGCCACATCGCGGTCCAGTCGCAGATCGCGGGCACGCCACACTTCGGCCATGCCTCCGCGGCCGATGATCTCCTGGAGTTCGTAGCGACCGCCCAGGACGGTTCCCTCAGCGCTCATCGCAGAGCCTCCAGGATGGTTCGGGCGGCAGGGGTGGCATTGCCGTGTGCTGTGCCATCGCCGGGCTCGTTCGGATTGGCGAGGAAGACGCACACAGCGACGTGACTTTGCTTGTCGAAGCCGGAGAACCACGAGTAGTCACTGGCTCCGGGCAGATTCTCGGCGGTGCCGGTCTTGCCGCCGACGGTGTCACCGGTGATCTGTGCCGAGGTGCCGGTGCCGGACTGTACGACGTCCACCATCATCTTCTGCAGCGATCCGGCGGTGTCGGAGGAGATCGGATTGGCGTGCACGACAGGGCTGTGGCTCTGCAGCACGCTGAGATTCTGATCACGCACCTGGGAGACCACATAGGGCTCCATGAGCGCCCCATTGTTGGCGATGGCCGCCGAGACCACTGCCATCTGGAGGGGGGTGGCGGCCACTTCGAACTGCCCGATCGAACTCATCGCGAGTTCGGCCTTGGTGGGATTGTCGGGGAAAGTGCTCTGCACCGGGTTCGCGTCGCCGCCCAGCGAGGAGTCGAAGCCGAACTTCTGCGCCATGGCCCGCAGCTTGTCGGCGCCCAGGGTCATGCCGACATTGGCGAAGGCGGTGTTGCACGAGACGGTCAGCGCATGGTCGATGGTGATGCGGTCCCCGCCGCAGTTGACCGCATTGGGAAGGCTCCTGGTCGAGTCAGGAAGCGGCAGGGTCACCGGCGAATCGACGAGGGTGTCAGGGGTCATGCCGTTCTCCAGAGCCGCGGCGGCAGTGATGAGCTTGAAGGTGGAGCCTGGCGGATAGATGTTCTGGGTGGCACGGTCGAGCATCGGCTGAGCAGGGTCTGAGGTGAGGGTGTTCCACGCCTGCTGGGTGGCCGCCAGATCGGTACTGGACAGCTGCGAGGGGTCGTAGCTCGGCGTGCTGGTCCACGCCAGGATGGCCCCAGTGGTGTAGTCGATCGCGATGGCTGCCCCGGTGCGTCCCCCCAGCGCGGACCAGGCGGCCTGCTGCGCCTTCTGGTTGATGGTGGTCTGAACCGTGGCACCCTCGGTCTGCTTGCCGCTGAGCCCGTTGATCAGTCTGGTGAGGAATTGCGAGTCATCATTGCCCGACAGCGCCTGATTGCGGGAGCGTTCCAAGCCGGAGCTGCCGTATATGTAGGAGAAGTAGCCCGTGACGGGGGCATACAGAGCACCCTGGGGATATTGCCTTTGCAGGGAGAATCTGTTGCCCTGCACCGGGACGCTCTCCGCGATGGCCGTATTGCCGGCCAGGATCGGTCCGCGCGGCGAGTTGAACTGGGAGTCCGCCACACGGCGGTTGTCGGGCTCATCGAGGAGACTCTGGGTGCGGAAGGTGTAGTTCAGGGTCGAGTTCACCAGCAGCGCGAGGATCATCAGCGCCGCCACGATGGAGACCCGCCGGATTGCCTTGTTCACGCCACCCTCCCGGGGATCGTCGTCGGGGCCTCGTCGACGATGGGCGAGGACTGCGAGGATGGCGCGAGGGGACGCCTGCCGGAGTGGGATATCTGCATGATGATCGCCACGATCACCCAGTTGGCCACCAGAGAGCTGCCGCCCTGGGACAGGAAGGGTGTGGTCAGGCCGGTCAGCGGAAGCAGCCGGGTGACGCCGCCGATGATGGCGAACACCTGCAGGGCGAAGGTGAAGCTCAGCCCGCAGGCGAGCAGCTTGCCGAAGTCGTCGCGGGTGGTCAGCGCCGCCCGAAGGCCGCGCGCCACGATGTAGGCGTAGATGATGATCACCGCCATGAGCCCGGTGAGACCGAGTTCCTCGGCGATGGACGAGGCGATGAAGTCGCTCTGGGCCAGAGGCACCAGCGAGGGGCGGCCGAGTCCCCAGCCGCGCCCGAACAGGCCGCCCCAGGCGATGCCGTACTGGGCCGAGATGATCTGGCCGTTCTGACCCACGTCGTTGAAGGGATGCAGCCACGCGTCGAAACGCACCCGCACGTGGTCGACCAGTTTGTAGGCCAGCAGGCCGGCACCCACGAACAGCACGACCCCGATGGCCACCCAGCGCACCTGATCGGTGGCCACGTAGAGCATCATCACGAACAGCCCGAAGAACAGCAGCGCGGTGCCGAGGTCGTTCTCGAAGACGATGACGGCCACGCAGGCGACCCACATCACCAGGATCGGCAGCAGGTCACGACCGCGCGACATGCGGGCGCCCAGAATCGTGCGTCCTGCGCCCTGGAGCAGGTCTCGATGGTCGGCAAGATAGGACGCGAAGGCCAGGGTGAGCGCGATCTTGGCAATCTCGGAGGGTTGGAAACTGAAACCGAAGATGTTGACCCAGATCTGGGAGCCGTTGGCGGCATTGGCGCCCGAGGACAGGCCCGGAACCAGAGGTAGCAGCAGCAGGATGAGACCGGCCAGGAAGAGCACATAGGGGAAACGCTGCAGCGAGCGGTAGTCGTGCATCCAGATGAGCACGGCGACGAACAGCGCCACGCCGAGGGCGGTCCAGATCAGCTGGCCGAAGGCCAGATGAGACGACGGTGGATCCTGGTCGAGCCGGAAGATCATGGCCAGGCCGAGGCCGTTGAGCGCGAGTGCGCAGGGCAGGATCACCGGATCGGCCCAGGGGATCCGGATGCGCACCACGATATGGGCGATCAAGCACAGCGCCAGCCAGCCCCCGGCGACCGTCAGGAGATTGGACGGCAACCCGCCGTGCATGTTCACCATGGTGATGCCGAAACCGCCCACCCCGAACAGGGCAGCCACGACGATCAGGGCCAGCTCGGTGTTGCGGCGTCTCCGATAGACGATCATCGGCTCTTCGGGGGCACTCATGCGCAGTCCTGGGGATTGACCGTGCCGCTGATGGGGATGCTGGAGGGAGCTGATGTGAGCGCTGTGCTGGTGCTCATCGCGCCGCTGGGTGTGAGGGTGGTGGAGGGCGCCGGCTGGGATGCGGACGGCTGCGGTGAGGCAGAACGCTCGGCGCGTGCCTGGATGCATCCCCGAGCGAGGCGGTCGAGGTAGTCGGCCTGGGACCGGGCCTGCTCCAGCGAGTCGGCGGTGATTGAGGAGGCGCGTACCTGGTCGGCGTAGTAGACCGGCAGATCGCCGACCTTGGTGGTCCGCTGCTCCACCAGGTGGCTCAGCGGCTTACCGGCGATGGTGTCGGGAAGCCCCTGCCAGATACTCACCTGGTCCTGGTCGGGCGCCAGATAATACCGTCCCTGCATGTACATCCTGGCGCCGAACACTCCACCGGCGATCAGGGCGAGTGCGAGGAGGATGCCCACGACCACGGGCCATCGGTGGGGTCTGCGGTTGATGGTGGGGGAGTAACGGATCTCCTCATGCGCATCGGGGTCGATGAGGCCATCGGGCGGGGCCGCGGTGACATCCAGTGCGGCTGGTGCCGGCACGGGCCCATTCGCCGCTGCGCCTACTGATGACCTGGCACCGATGGCACCCGCACCGGATTCGGCGCCGCCCATGGTGGCGGGCTCCGACGACACCCTGGGTATCTCGACCGTCGCAGCGGCACCCAGGGTGAGAGGAGACCTCGCGTCCAATGCTGGATCCTGGTCGACCACATCGGCGATGATCACCGTGATGTTGTCGTAGCCGCCGGAGGCATAGGCGGCATCGACGAGTGCTTGTTTCGCCTGCTCGGCATCCGGATCACCCAGCAGACGGCTGATCAGCTTGTCATCCACCAGTCCGCAGAGCCCGTCGGAGCAGAACAGCAGACGGTCGCCCTGCTCCAGATCCACCAGCGAATAGTCGGGCTCGTGGACGGGCTGGCCGTTGAGCACCTTGAGCAGCAGCGAACGATGCGGATGGACGGCGGCCTCGGCCTCGGTGATCTTCCCGGCATCGACCAGGGATTGCACCCATGAATGGTCGTGGGTCAGACGCGTGAGCTCGCCGGCGCGCAGCAGATATCCCCGGGAGTCGCCGATGTGGACCAGGCCAAGCTGGGAACCGCTGAACATCGCCCCGGAGACAGTGGTGCCCATGCCGTCAAGGCGGGGATCGGCGGTGATGAGGTCGGCGATGGAATCGTTGGCCTTTGTCATGGCCCCAGCCATGGCCTCCAGCATGTGTTCGCCGGTGTAGTGGCCGTCCGCCCGCCGCAACTCGTGGATGGCCACCGTGCTTGCCACGTCGCCTGCCGCCGCGCCCCCCATACCGTCGGCGACGACGATCATCGTGGGGGAGATGTAGGCGGAGTCCTGGTTGTTCTTGCGCACTGGGCCGATCTCGGAATGCGCGCAACTCACCAGACTGAAGCCGCGACCATCCTCCGGTTTTCCGCTGTCCGTCGCGTCGTCCGCGACGGATTCGCCGGGTCTGCTGGCTCGTCCACCTCTGGCGGGTTCTTCGCGCTCGCGGGGCTCGGCGGGATCGTCGAAGATGGCGGCATCGGGCGCAGCGGACTTACCGGATTCCGGCTCCTCAGGCTCCTCGATCAGTGCGTACTTCGGCACAGTCAGCGCTCCAGCTTCAGCTGGGAACGCCCGATCCTGATGACATCATCGGCACCGACCGGAGTCGGCTCGTCGATCTTCACGCCGTTGACATAGGTGCCGTTGGTCGACTGGAGGTCGGTGATCACCCATTGGCCCGAATCGTCCAGCCACATCTTGGCGTGTCTGCTGGAGGCATAGTCGTCATCGATGTCGAGGACCGAATCTGCGGCACGGCCGATACTCACCACGCCGGTGAGGGGAACCTGGGTGCCCTCGCGGTTGCCCGCAATGACCACCAGCCTGTTCAGATCGGAGGTGTGACGGCGGGGTTCGGGCGCCTCGAACAGGTCCAGGTCCGGGGAGCTCATCAGATCGTCGGCGGTCACTCGGCGTCCGAACAGGTCATTGCGGATGGTGAATGCGACGAAAAGGATGAACAGCCACATCAGTAGCAGATAGGCCACCTTGAGGGCGGCGAGAAGGACGGCGCTCATGTCAGGTCCCGACGGGCGAATGGACGAGCATCCTGGTCGAACCCATCTCAATGCGGGAACCGTCCTCGATCGTGGTGTGGGTCACGCGCTGGCCGTTCACGACGATGCCGTTGGTGGATCCCAAGTCGTCGATGGAGATGTTGAGATTGCCGTACTCGTCCTCGGTGACATTCATCCGGGCGTGCTTGCGGGAGACACCAGGATCGTTGATCCGCAGGTCCGCCTCGGTACCACGGCCGATGATGAATCCGGGTGGCATCAAGGGATGGCGCACTCCGTTGACCTCCAGCACCAGGGGCGCGCGCCGAATGGTGGTGCTCGAGGCCGGTCCTCCGGCCTCGGCAACCGTCGCCACAGAGGTGCTGACCACCTCGAATCGGCCGGTGCTCATGTGCTCGTCGAGGACGTACTCGATGTGAATCGGACCGTCGAAGACGTAATGACGTTCGGTGGCGTGGTCGCGCAGGTCGGGCACGATTTCAGCATTGAGGGTGCGCGAGTAGGGCGCAAGGTGCTCGTAGTCGTGCTGTGACAGGCGCACTTGGAAATCATTGGGCACGAGCCGCTTGTCGCGGGTCAGCAGCTTTGCCTCGGAATCGAGCTCGCGTTGCAACCGCGCAGCGATCTCAACGGGCTGCACATCGCCCTTGAAGGCACGCGCGAAGGCGCCGTTGACGGCGCTCTCGAGCTTCTTCTCCACTTGGTCGAACAGGCCCACGTGACCCTCCAATTCACCCCGGCACCGTCCGATCCTAGTGCGGTGGCGCGGAACAACCCATTATGTGCCTGCGCAATGTCTTCTGCGGAGACTACCCGGCAGCTTCTCAAAGTGACATGCCGACAGGCTGACCGGGGGGGCGAAAGACCGTCGTGAAATGCTCTCGGGGAGCGAATCTAGGCGTCCCCGCAGCGAGGGGCCGGCGCGTCCACGTCCAGAAGTCTCACCCTTGCAATGAGGTCTTCCAGGGCGTGCGGTGGCAGGGCACCCGCCTGGGTGAACACCGCCTTCTGGTCCTTGACCACCATGAGTGCCGGAACCGATGTGATGCCGGCGGCAGTCGCCATCACCTGGTGGTCCTGGACGTTGAGGGTCGCGAAGACGATGTCGGGGTGCTTCTCGCTGGCCTGGTCGAAGACAGGTCTGAAGGTCATGCAGGGGGAGCACCAGCCGGCCCAGAAATCGATGAGGACGATGCTGTTGTGCTCGACGATCTCGGTGAAGTTCTTCTCGGTGATGACCACCGTGGCCATGTCAGCTCGTCATCTCCATATTCCTGGTCTCCACACCCCGGTCGGTCTCCACACTCCCGGTTTGCCTTCCGCCATTCAGGCATCGACTGTGACACCATCATCGGTGACAGCACAGTCGTCTCACCCGGAGAAACCCGCCGACATCACTGGCGCCATTCCGGTGCCTTCCGGGATTCGCGATTCCACGTTGGCGGCGCTCACCGTGAGACGTACTGGGCGCGAAGGCCCCATGGACGCATGGGTCAAGAAGATAACTGGCTGCGCCTCAGCGGTGCCCGAAGATCGAGCGCAGAATCTCAGCCTGCAACTTCGGGTGACGCGATTCGTCGCACAAGCCGTTGGTCTCCTGACGCACATCGGTGAGTTGCGTCCAGCACCACCCGGCGAGAGCGCCAGAGCTGTTCGCGGTGTCGACCAGGGATCTCAGTTTGCGCTGAAAACTGCGGCGGGTACGAGCCGTCGAATAACCCCAGCCACTCCGGGTGCGCCGCGCGGACTCGAAACGGATCCCGCCGAACTCGTCGAGCAGCACCGGCAGATCACTGCGCTGGTGCTCGCCGATGACGATGAATCGGCCGGCCTCGCCTCGCAAGGTCCCCTCCAACAGCGCGGTCATGGCGGCCGGGTGCAGGTGCCTGATGAGCCGGCGTGGCCGGGGCGAGTAGTCGTGAATGGTCACCAGATCGGAATCGGTGTGCTCCCAACCGTCATTGGAGAGCACCGGACGGGTGGGATCCAGGACTCTGGTCAACCCCGCCAGACCGGAGATGAAATCGGATTGCAGAGGATCGCTGGCCAGATCGGGGAATCCCCAGGATTCGTTCACCGGTACCCAGCAGATGATGCAGGGGTGGCTCAGATTCGCCCGCACCGATTCGCTCCACTCGCGCTGCAGGCGCCGGGTGGCTCGTTCGGTGAATTCATGTGCGGCGCCGATCTCTGCGAAGACGAGCAGCCCGAGCCGGTCCGCCCAGTACAGCAGGCGTGGGTCTGGGGTCTGCTGGTGGATGCGCATTCCGTTGAAACCTAGCTCGGCCACCAGCTCCGCCTCGGCCTTCAACGCCGCGCCGCCGGGTGCGGTGTAGAGACTTTCAGGCCAGTAGCACTGCTCCAGCACTTGACGCAGGAAGACGGGCTCGCCATTGATGCACAGCTGCCGTCCTTGCACCTCGACATCGCGGACGCCCAGATAACTGGTCACCTCGTCCTCACCGGCGCTGATGGTGGCGTCCAGAAGCCAGGGGCGGGACGGCGACCAGGACAGGTCCCGGCCAGGTGGCAGTGCGATGTCGACGACGCCCATGCGCGAGGTGATCTGCGAGTCGGCCTCGGCGATCTGTTCTCCGTGGAGTGTCAGGCGGATGTGCACCGGAACCGGGGCCTGTGGAGGGCGGGCGAATTCCAGGGATGCCTGCACCCTCGCCGCTGAGGGGGATGCCTGCCACGACAGGCGCGCGAGATGGACCTGGGGCACCGATTCCATCCAGACCGGACGCCAGATTCCCGTGCTGCGCCCGTACCAGATCCTGGCCGGTTCGGCTGCCCAGGTCTGCTTGCCGCGGGGTTGGGATCGGTCATGGGGATCGTCGGTGGCACGCACCACGATCCTGTGTCCCGATTCTTGCCTCCTCTCCTGACCGGCGGTGGTCAATGCATCGGTGATGTCGGCGCAGAACGCCGTCTGACCGCCTTCATGATGGGCCACCTGCACGCCGTCCACCCATACGGTCGCCTCATGATCGACGCCGCCGAAGTGCAGCAGCAGCCGGCGTCCCGCCTTGTACCCTGCTGTTCTCAACGCCTGGGGTGTGAGTTCGATGTGGTACCAGACGACGGGATGCTCGGCGGTGTCGCCGATTCCTGAGGCTCGGGACTCCGGTGGGAAAGGCAGCCGGATGGTGCGTGGGAATCGCGCCGGATCGTCCCACCAGTGTTCGGCCAGCCCCTTGTCGGCATCGTCGAAGGCGAAACCGGCGCTGCCGTCGAGCGAGGTCCAGGCGGCGCGCCGCAGCATCGGCCGGAGATGGTTCTCGTCTGCTCCGGGGCGAACTGTGCTCAGATCGCCCCTTGGTGGCGGCATGGTCTTGTCTGCGTCTGACATCGGCACCCAGTGTTCCACCCCGGTGTGTCAGCCCCGGTCATCCGAGAGGCCGCCCTCGGGTCCATCCAGCACGCACAGCAGGCTCATTGAGAATGCACAGCGTTGCCTCGCACGGTGAATTACATGAACGTCAACGAGAACACAGGGACGGGACGCCAGCCCATGTCGTGGCGTCGCATGATCACCGCCATCGGCGCAGCCGCAGCGATCGCCATCGGCGGGATCACCATGATCGAACCCCAGGAGGCCCATGCCGCCGGGGTGCGCCAGCCGCTCGTCATCCAGTCAAGTTCACCGACCGTTCAATCGGCTCAGCCTGCCACCGAAGACCGGGACTGAACTACTCGCGCCGAAGGTCTTCCCCAATCCGGTACGGTTCACCGCCCGATCGGTCGACTTGAGTCGATTCCACCGATTGCCTGGCAGCGGAAATCGCATCGGCATCAGTGATCCCAGGACGGTGGACACTGGTTGCCACCCGATGTTTCGTCTGACATCGATGCACCCGTGCACACCCAAGGACCAATGTGGCCGCCGAGGTGGTGCGATCTTCAGGACTGACTCAGCGGGGGGATTCTCGTAGCCGAACCTGACGGGCAATCTCGGCGATGTCATGCGGGGAGGTGCGGCAGCAGCCTCCGATCAGCTGGGCACCAGCGGCGATCCAGCGTGACACGTGGTCGGCAATCGGTTCGGGTTCTGCCGGGGGCCGCCAGGTGCCGGTGGCGGGATCGTGGACATCCCCGGAATTGGGATAGCACAGCAGCGGCGACCGGGTGTGTGCGGCGAGCACGCCCAGCGCATCCTCCACCATCTGCGGCGGCACGCAGTTGATGCCCACCGCCACCACGGTGGACTGGTCATCGGCCCACTTCGCGGCCTCCGCCAGAGGTGTGCCGTCGGCAAGAGTGCAGGCATCGCGCAGTTGGAAGCTCACCCAGGCGGGTGTACCGGGGAATTCGGCAGTCACCAGGTCGATCACGGCGCGCGCCTCGTCGAGCTTCGGCTGGGTCTCCACGGCGAACAGGTCAACACCACCCTCGGCCAGCGCCTGCAATCGCGGTCGATGGAAATCGGCATAATGCTCACGGCTCAGGGTGTAGTCGCCGCGGTATTCCGAGCCATCGGCGAGATAAGCCCCGTAGGGCCCAATGCTGCCGGCCACCAGCAGGTCGCTGCCAGGGTGCGTGAGCATCCAGTCCGCGCGAGCTTGACGTGCCAGCGTTGCTGATCGGGTGATCGCCCAGCGTGCCTGGTCCTCGGTCAGTCCTGCGGCAACGAAACCGGGCACCGTCGCCTGATAGCTGTTCGTGGTGGCCACCTGGGCCCCGGCGGCGAAATAGCTCTCATGCACCGCCCGAATCGCGTCGAGGTTGTCCTCAAGGGCGACCGCTGACCACAGCACACTCGTGGTGTCCACACCCCGAGCTTCGAGTTGGGTGGCCATTGCGCCGTCCAACACCGCGACACCCTTGCTGAGCAGTCTGGTACTGAGCTGTCTGGTGCTGGGCAGCCCGGCGAGGTCAGCCATGGCTCCAGGCTATGCCGGCGCACTCCTGGGGCCGGCGCACTCCTGGGCCGCCGTGGGTCATGGCCGCGATCCCCGAGCCATGGCATTTCGCCCACGCCCACGGCGCCCGCGTCTCGGGCCTCCGACATGGGCATGCCCGGAGGGCGAGTGCCGGTCATGCAGCGTGTCAGTCCACGTCCAGCCACACCGCGTGGTTGGGCAGCAGTTCCCCGTCGCGCACCGCGTCGTCGCTGCTGGCCAGCACCGTCTCGACCGCCTCGAGTGGAAAGGGATCGGCCGACGCATTGAGCACGATCCGTGTGGTGCCGTTGGTGAAGTCCAGAACGCCGTCAGGACTCGGGTTCCAGGCGATGTCCCCATCACCCAGCGCACGTTCCCGGCGGATGGCGATGGCAGCCCGGTAGAGCTCCAGCGTTGAACCGGGCACACCATTCTGGCGATCCGCCGCGAGTCCGGCGAAGGAATCGGGCTGAGGCAACCAGGTGTTCTCATCAGGGCCGAAGCCCAGGCCGGGACGGGTGGAATCCCAGGGCAGTGGCACACGGCAGCCGTCGCGCCCGATCACCTTGCCGCCGGTACGCCGGAAGGTGGGGTCCTGGCGCACATCTGACGGCAGAGTGGTGTGCTCGGGAAGGCCGAGCTCCTCACCCTGGTAGATGTACGCCCCGCCCGGAAGCGCCAGGATGAACATCGTCGCGGCGCGGGCCCGGTCCAGACCCAGCGCGGCATCAGGCTGCGGGTCCTCAGGGCCGATCCCGTGCCGCCAGGCGTTCCGGTCGGTCATGGCCAGCCGGGTGGCATGACGCACCACGTCGTGGTTTGACAGCACCCAGGTGGTCGTTGCTCCCACCACGGCATTGGCGGCACGCGTCTGATCGATCTGCCGGCGCATCTCGGAGGCATCCCAGCCGGCCAGCAGGAAGTTGAAGTTGAAGGCCTGCTGCATCTCGTCGCTGCGCACATAGAAGGCCAGCGCTGACGGATCGGAGACCCACGCCTCGGCGACCAGCATCGGGTCGTTCCCGAACTCACGCAGCACCCGGTGCCAGCCGCGGTAGATCTCGTGCACACCGGGCTGGTTCCACATCGGCCCGGTGGGTGTGGCGTCCTGCGAGGTGTCCTGCAAGTTGTCCGGGAGGCCCTTCTCCTTGATCAGGCCGTGCGCCACATCGATGCGGAAGCCGTCCACGCCACGGCTCAGCCAGAAGCGCAGGACATCCTTGAACTCGGCGATGACTTCGGGATTCTCCCAATTCAGGTCGGGCTGGCGGGTGTCGAACAGATGCAGATACCACTGCGGGCGCTCGGTGCCGTCCTCGACACGCGTCCACGCCGTGCCACCGAAGACCGAACCCCAATTGTTGGGCGGCAGCTCGCCCTCGGCGCCCTTGCCGTCGCGGAAGATGTAACGGGCGCGCTCCGGGCTGCCCGGTAGGGAGGTCACCGCCGCCTTGAACCAGGCGTGCTCGCTGGAGGTGTGGTTGGGCACCAGGTCGATGACGACGCGCAGACCGAGATCATGCGCCTGCGCGAGCAGCGCATCGAAGTCGGCCAGAGTGCCGAATGTCGGATTGACGTCACGGTAGTCGGCCACGTCATAGCCGGCGTCGGCCTGCGGCGAGGGGTAGAAGGGGCTCAACCAGACTGCATCGACGCCCAGGGACTCGATGTGGTCCAGGTGCTCGCGGATTCCGTTGAGGTCACCCATGCCGTCGCCATCGGAGTCGGCAAAGGAACGTGGATAGATCTGATAGATCACCGCATCGCGCCACCAGCCGTCTTCCCCCGTGGCGGATTCGGCACGGCCGGTCACATCAGTGGCGGTTCCAGATGCTGTCATGTGGTCCTCCGGAAGATCTGGGCGATTTCGTGATGCGGTCTGAGCGATCTGGTTCTGGGTCCGGCGGACAACTCTGTCCGGCACTCAGCCACACCGCAGAATATCAGTGCAGAACAGTCATTTTGGAGCGAACCAGCGGCCCTGGGACGCGTCCTCGAGGTGGTGCGGTGGCACGGCGGCCCGGGGAGATGTGTTCGCCCAGCGTCACGCGTCGCCCCCACCCGGACGGACTGCACTTCTGCCGTGCATGCGCTCCAACTCAGAATTCCATCGTGGTCGCCGCCATGGCGACCAGCGAGCTCTCACAGCGATCCCACAACAGGGATGCGGGGGACCCACAGCCCGTCCTCGCACTGTAGTCATCAGGAGCCGCGCACGTGGTTCGCGAGATGCCCGTCCGGGTGAACCGGGCGGGCATCGACTACGTCACCCCCCTGCCGGTCCGTGCTGGCCCAATTCGTGCCGTGGGCCGAGGCCCGTCCAAGGGGCGAAAGTCTCCTCAGATGCGTGCCACATAGCCTACTTTTACCGGAGGTGAGCACGTCTCAGCAGAATCTCTCGTCGACATGGGTCAGACTGGGGCGTTCTAAGCTCACCGCGGCACTTGCAGTCCACATTTTCGGAAGGTTGTCTAATGCGTAAGGTTGCTATTTACGGCAAGGGTGGGATCGGGAAGTCGACGACCACTCAGAATACTGTTGCGGCATACTGTTGCGGCTCTGACGGAGATGGGTCGCAAGGTGATGGTCGTCGGGTGTGATCCGAAGGCTGATTCGACGCGTCTGTTGTTGGGTGGTCTGGCGCAGCGTTCGGTGCTGGACACGTTGCGGACCGAGGGTGAGGACGTCGAGTTGGAGGACGTGCGGGCCCCTGGGTTCAAGTCGAGCCTGTGTGTGGAGTCTGGCGGTCCCGAGCCTGGTGTGGGTTGCGCGGGTCGTGGCATCATCACCTCGATCAATCTGCTGGAGCGTCTGGGTGCCTATGACGAGGACCTGGATTATGTGTTCTACGACGTTCTGGGCGATGTGGTGTGCGGCGGGTTCGCGATGCCGATCCGTGAGGGTAAGGCTGAGGAGATCTACATCGTGGCGTCGGGGGAGATGATGGCGATGTATGCGGCGAACAATATTTGCAAGGGCATCAAGAAGTTCGCGCAGACCGGCACGGTGCGTCTGGGCGGGATCATCTGCAATTCCCGCAATGTGGACAAGGAGCGGGAGCTGATCGAGCATTTCGCGGCGGAGTTGGGTACCAAGATGGTTCACCTGGTTCCTCGTGACAATGATGTGCAGCGTGCTGAGATCAAGAAGAAGACGGTGATCGACTGGGATCCAGAGTGCCACCAGGCCGGGGAGTACCGCCAGTTGGCCCAGGCCATCGAGAGCAATGACATGTTCGTCATCCCCAAGCCCATGACCCAGGACACCCTCGAAAGCCTGCTCCTCGAACACGGCATGCTCGACGCCGCCTGACACGAGGTCTTGGCTCGTATCCGGTCGCAGATCGAGTCCGGGCACCGGGCAGCCGTCATGGCTCCCGGCCCGGCCATCGGCGTCTCTGCGCTGTGCCTATGGTCCGGAGGATCCTCACTGAATATCAGAACTCGTCCTCGGCCATGACGTCTGCCATCTTCTTCAGCAGCGGGAGGATGGCCCGCAAGGTGGCGCGCTCGTCCACGTCCAAGGCCGATGCAGCCCCCTTGTAGATCGCGATCCACATGCCATCGAGGATCCGGCGTCCCGACAGGGCCCTGTCCGTGGCCACCAGCCGGACGACCCTGCGGTCCTGCGAGTCCGGGGACTTCTCCACCAGATCGGCAGCGGTGGCCCCTCCGGCCGGCGAGTATGGAGCCCGCTGGGCTGGCCCCAGAACGCCAGGGTCACCCAGACGGGCCACGGCGACCGTTCAGAGCTCCTCCGATGCGAGCATCCGGTCGAGCAGAGCGTCGTAGATCGGTGGCACTCCCAGGGCATCGGCGGTGAAGACCGCCAGGATGACGACCACGGCGACCGGCAGTAGATGAGAGAGGCTGCCGCTCATCTCGGCGGTCAACAGGATCGAGGTCAACGGGGTCCGTACGCTCGCAGCGAGCAGACCGGCCATCCCGCACACCGCCAGGATCGCCTGGTCACCCCGGGGGGCGCCCCAGGCCTGGAGGACCAGGGCGTATCCCGTGCCGGTCAGGGTTCCAATCGCGAGGATCGGCATGAAGATGCCGCCAGGGATCCCTGATCCGAAGCTGATGGCGGTGAACGCCGTCTTTGCGCACAACATCAGGACGACTAGGCCGATACCGGTGGCGGTCTGTTCCGCCCACCCGATCAGTGGTTCTCCGCCCCCGAGGACCTGAGGAAGCATGCATCCCGCAAACAGGGCGCCCACCATCGCCGTCAGAATTCCAGCGGGCCCCGGCAGACGGGCCAGGCCCTGGGAGGCCAACAGGATCCGATTGACCAGAGCACCCACGAGCCCCGCGAGAACCCCTAGAGGCATCACCATCCACAGTTGCGACAGGCCAAGTGAGCTCACCACGCCGAACTGGAGGATCGGGTGCGGGCCGAAGACCAGAGTCGATACCGCGCTCGCCGCCAGCGCGCCGGTCGAGGCCGACGCGATAACCAGCGGAGAGAAGCTGCGGTGAAGACCTTCGATGCCGAACAGGATGCCGGACACCGGTGCGTTGAAGGCTGCTGCCAGACCCGCCGAGGCGCCGCTGGTCACAAGGTGATCCTGTTCCTCGCTGGTGGCTCGTAGTGGGCGCGCCAGCAGTTTGGCAATGGCAGCCCCAATATGGATCGAGGGACCCTCCCGGCCCAGCGACAGGCCGAAGAGCGCTCCACCCACCCCGCCCAGGAAGCGTGTCACCACGACCGGTGTGGGACGCATCCCCATCCGGGCGATCAGGTAGCCCTTGACCTGGGGGATTCCCGATCCGGTCGCCTGCGGCTCCCGCAGCAGCAACAGCCACACCGTCAGTGACACGATGACCGCCGCTACCAGCCAGGCGAGCAACGCCCACCAGTGGCGTCCCAGGAAGGAGTACCCACTCAACGCCGCCCTGGTGGCCTCCTCGATGCAGAAGCGGTAGAGGCTCGCGGCAGCGCCGCCGGTGATTCCTGCGAGGATACCGTTGCGTGCCACGCGCCATCTGCGCGACGACGCCAGCCGATGAAGACGTGTGATGAAGAAAGTTCGCACGGGATCGATTGTCTCGCAACCTGCTTCCTCGTCCCGCGCCGCGATTCCCGCCGACTGATCACAGAGGTCGATACGGCCATCGGAAACCTCGTCACCGGTCGTGTCCGAGGTGCGGCCCTTGCGCACGCCCCACCGCAGCGTCACGGCGGCGAGCCTCGCGACAATCACAGTGGCGATGAGGATCGCGATCCTAGCGCTGCCCGTGTGAGTGGTGTCGGGAAAGGGAAACCTAGTGCTCTGCGCCGTTGATTCGTTGCAATAGTCGTCCGAGGGATTCGAGGATCTGGTCGGCGGTCTTGGTCCAGATGAACGGTTTCGGGTTCTCGTTCCAGGCCTTCAGCCAGGTGCGGAGGTCCTTCTCCAGGGCTTGCACGGATGGGTGATCTGAGCGTTGGAGCAGGTCACGGGTGACCTCGGCGAATAGTCGCTCGACCTGGTTGATCCAGGACGGCTACGTCGGCGTGAAGTGCATGTGGAACCGTGGATGCTTCTCGATCCATGCCGTGACCGATGGCGACTTGCGGGTGCCGTCGTTGTCGCAGATCACGTGCATCTCGAGGTGCTCCGGGACGGTCTGGTCGATCTTGGCCAGGAACTTCTTGAACTCCACCGCCCGGTCGCGGCGGTGCGTGGATGAGATCACCGTGCCGTCTTCGACATTCATCGCCGCGAACAGGCTCGTGGTCAATCTGATGGATATGTCGATTCGCACATTCCGAGCGTGACGTGGCACAACTCAGGATTCTCTAGGATCACACGCGGGCAGTGGCTGATCGACTACAGTGGGGCGGTACTGAGTTCTTGGGTCGCAGAGGCGAGCGCGGGCGTCATTTTGGCGATCGTGCTGGTTTTCGCGATCGTCCGGCCCAGGGAGCTGCCTGAGGCAGTGCCCGCGGTTCCTGGTGCTGTGGTGCTGTGTCTGCTGGGGGCCATCGGCTGGTCGCAGGCGTGGTCGAAAGTCGAGCAGATGCTTCCGACTGTTCTGTTCCTGGCTGGTGTCCTCATGCTGGCTCACCTGTGCCAGGCCGAGGGAATGTTCGATCTGGCCGGGCAGCTGATGGCCCGGAGCTCTCGTGGCAGCCCCGTGCGGTTGCTGGGGCTGGTCTTTGTCGCGGCGTCAGTGACCACGGCACTGCTCAGTCTGGACGCCACCATCGTTCTTCTGACCCCGGTGATCTTCACGACCGCTTCGAGGGTCGGGGCACGTCCGAAGCCCTTCATCTATGGCACCGCTCATCTGGCGAACTCGGCCTCGCTGCTGCTGCCGGTCTCCAACCTCACCAATCTGCTCGCTCTGACGGCCGTGGGTCTCACTTTTCCCCGTTTCGCGGCGCTGATGGTCGGCCCGTGGCTCACCGCGATCGTGGTGGAGTACGTCGTCCACCGCCGCTATTTCGCCACGGACCTGTCTGTCTCCTCAGGACCCGACAATGTCGACGACGAGAAGCTGGTCGTGCCGGTCTTCTCCCTGGTGGTGCTGGCCCTGACCCTGGCGGGATTCGTCGTGGTGTCGATGCTGGGTGTCGAACCCTTCTGGGCGGCTCTGGGGGGCGTGGGAGTGATCACCGCGAAGCGGATGCTCATCGGCGTGTCGGGTCGGCAGCCTCGGGTCCAGGAGCTCAAAGACCTCGGGGGCGCGGCCAATGCGTGGTTCCTGTTGTTCGTGATGAGCCTGAGCGTCATCGTGGCCGCTGTCGTCGACAACGGCGTCGCCTCAGCGATGCGCCGGATCATTCCGGACGGTCGGGGCCTGGGCAGCCTGATCCTCATCACCGTCATCGCGGCCGTTCTGGCCAACCTTGTCAACAATCTTCCGGCCGTCTTGGTGATGTTGCCCCTGGTGGCCTCGTCCGGCCCGACGGTGGTGCTGGCAGTGCTCATCGGAGTCAATGTCGGACCGAACCTCACCTACGTCGGTTCGCTGGCCACCTTGTTGTGGCGCCGCATCATCGCTGCTCACGACCACCGTTCCGAGACCTCGGAGTTCACCAAGCTGGGTCTCATCACGGTCCCGGCCTGCCTGGTGCTGTGCACTGTGGCATTGTGGGCGGCAGCCAAACTCATGGGATTGAGCTGATGAGAGTCACAGCCTGGATCGCACCGGGAACTTGGCCCGCGGTCGTCGACGCGCTCCTTGATCATCACGACGGCGACGAGATCACGCTCATCGCTGCAGCGGATGGTACCGAGGTCATGCCTCCTGGAATGAATCGCGCGTTGATGGGCCGGGGGAGGCACTGGTCCACCGATGATTCGTGGCGAATGGCCGAGGTGGGAGCCGAGGATCTACTGAGAAAAGCCTCCTTGAGACTCGGAACCGAGGCCGCCACGAGAGTCGTAGTGGGGCACGCCGAGCAGGCGATCCCCCGGGCGGCCGACGAGGCCGAGTGGCTTGTGATGGCTCGCGATGGTGATCGAAGCCGGTTAGGTCCCCGCAGTCTCGGACGAGCCGCCCGGTTCATCATCGATCACGCGCCATGTACCGTCGAACTGATTTGGCCGGAGCAGACTCCCCGGCTGGACACCATCCCCGCGCCGCCTGCTCCGCTCCCCTGACTTCGCGGTGAGAATGAGCTGGTCATGGGCGTGCCGTCGTCGATGCGGTGCGGGCGGGGGGCCATGACAGATTGAAGGCCCTCAGTGCATGCACCCTCAGGCCACACACAGCTACACCCTCAATCCTGAAGAGCCAGTTCACCAGCTCATGGACTTCGTCGTATGCGACAGACGCTGTTTCGTTGGATTCCACCGCAGCGAGCACCGGGACGGCGCCTCACGCGGGTTGCGCAGGCTCCCGGCGACGATCTCGTGCTTCAGCTCGACCCCGACGATGGACAAGAACACCGCCAGCAGCCCAGCCGCCCACGCCGAGACACTCAGGTTCAGATGCAACGCTTCGGAGCCGAAGGTGAAGCCAGAGAGCGCGGCGAAAGCCTCAAGGGGAGCTGCAATCCTGGCTGAACTCATCGAAACACCCCCTGGGGTATCATTGCTCAGGTTCCAGTCGGCCCCATCCATGGCGAGGGCGCCCGGCTCACTGCCCCCGACAAGGAGATCCGATGAGACTCGACCCTGAGGAACTCAGGCCCGTGATCACCCGACTGCGCCGAGCCCAGGGCCAGATCGGCGGGGTCATCGCGATGATCGAGGACGGCCGCGAGTGCCGAGACATCGTCACCCAGCTCGCCGCGATCGGCAAGGCGGTCGACCGGGCCGGTTTCACCCTGGTGTCGACCGGGGTACGCAGCTGCATCGCGAGCGGTGGAACGGACTGCGAGGAGGACCTCGCCGGACTGGAGAAGCTCTTCCTGTCCCTGGCGTGAACACATCCGGTCCGCACGAGTCCCTGACGGCTACTGCGCCGCCGTCCCGTCGGCCCAGGTGGTGAATCCACCATCGAGGCTGCGGGCCCGCCGCCCGTGCTGTGTGAGGATCCGGGTGGCGAGATAGCTGCGCAAACCAGCCGCACATTGGACGATGAGGTCACCGTCGGGCAGGTCGCCGAGGCGCCCGCGCAGCTCATCGAGAGGAATGAGCATCGAACCGGGGATGGCCCCGTTCTCATACTCGGCCGGGGTCCTCACGTCGATCACGCGGGCGCCGCCCGCCATCGCGTCGGCCAGCTCGTGCCACTGGATGGTGTCGACCAGACCGTCTGCGAGATTCTGATCGGCCCATCCGAGGAAGTTCACCGGATCCTTGGCCGAGCCGAACTGCGGCGCGTAACACAGCTCCAGGTCGGCGAGCCGAGATGCCGTCAGGCCACCTGCCATGGCCGTTGCGATGACGTCGATCCGCTTGTCGGCGCCCTGCTCGGCGACCGCCTGTGCACCAAGGATGAGATCTGTCACCGGGTCGACGAGGAGTTTGATGCGCATCCCGGTGGCGCCGGGATAGTAGCCGGCGTGGTTCACCGGATGGGTGTGGACGACGCGCACGGGCCGTCCGGCGGCCCGTAGCCGGGTCTCGCTCCAGCCGGTGACCGCGACCTGGAGCCCGAAGACCCCGACGATGGCGCTGCCGAGGGTCGGACGGGCAGCCCCGGGGCGTCCGGAGATGACATCGGCGAGTAGTCGTCCGTCGCGGTTGGCGGTGTTGGCCAGGGGCACGAGGACGTCGTCACCGTTGATGGCGTCGATCTTGGCGACACCGTCTCCTGCGGCGTGGATGTGCGGATCGGTGGTGGCCCAGTGCTGGTCGACCGCGATGGCACCGGACCTGGTGATCTCCAGGCCGGCATCGGCGGCCAGACGCGACTCCGGCCGCACCCCGATGGCCGCGAACACGAGGGCGCCGGGCAGTTTCTCGCCGGTGTCGAGAGTGACGCCGTCAGCATCGATCCCGACCACAGTCGAGCGCAGTCGCAGGTCGACGCCGTTGTCGCGCAGCCGGGCGTGGACGGGCTCGGCCATCTCGGGATCCAGGGGTGCAATGACATGACCGGCGGCCTCGACCAGGTGGACGGAGATGCCGCGGGCGACAAGATTCTCGGCCACCTCGACACCGATGAACCCGCCTCCGATGACGATCGCCTCCTCGGCGTGGCCTGCAGCGTCGATGAGGCGGTCGAGGTCGGTGACGTCGCGCAGGGTCAGGGCGTGCTCGATGCCGGGGATGGGCGGACGGACCGGTGTGGCGCCGGGAGTGAGGACGAGTTCGTCATATCCCAGGGACTCGACCGTGCCGTCGGGCCGTCGCACCGTGACGGTGCGCTCGGCAGGGTCGATAGCGAGGGCCTCGGTGCGCACGCGCACGTCGATGCGGAATCTGGCCGCGAGGGATGTCGGAGTCTGGAGAAGGAGCGCCGAGCGGCTCTCGATGACGCCACCCAGGTGGTAAGGCAGGCCGCAGTTGGCGAAGGAGACGTGCTCGCCGCGCTCGACGACGATGATCTCGGCTTCCTCCTGGAGGCGGCGCAGGCGGGTGGCGGCGGACATGCCGGCGGCGACTCCGCCGATGATGATGATCCTCATGGTGCCGAACTATACCCCCCAGGGTATATGATGGTCATTGTGGACGTCTCCTTGAACAGGAGCACGACGCGAACTGAGTACCAGAAGAACGAGCACGAGGAGCAACATCATGTGCAGAGCAGTCACCTGCAAGGTCTGCGGAAAAACAACGTGGGCCGGATGCGGCCAGCACATCGCCCAGGTGAAAGCCACGATCCCCGAATCCCAGTGGTGCGGTGGAGAGCACACCGAGGCTGAGATCCGGACGGCGCGCGAGGCCCGGCCCTCGAATCCCCTTGCCCGACTCTTCGGGCGCTGATCGATCCGGGCAGCGCACGACGTCACGGCGCATAGTGGGCTAGATAGCCAACCGTCGATGTCATCGTGCTTCCCGAGATTGGTCGTCCCAACCATCGCGCGCCACCTGGACTGCTTGTTGTTTTCGCACACTTCCCGGAACTGGCTGTCAGGCGGCGCCTGGAGGACATCGATCGTCATCGTGGCGTGGAACCGACTCGGCGAGCCGGTTGTCGGCGCTGGGGCAGACGGCACCCATGGACTGGGTGGCGCTTGACCCCCGACCACCGGGACGTCCATCCGGCTGGAGGCCTCGACCGAGATGGCCGAGCGGATCGAACTCATCCTGCGAGCCTGGCACGACCCCGATTGGCCATGCCTGCTCTCCTTGTCCGTCGATGCCACGTAGGTGAAAGTCGAATGCCGTGCGTCTCACGTGCAACACGTGTGCCCATCTATGCCCCCGTCTGTGAACTTCCTCAAAAATGACAAATAGCCCGTGACTAGGTGTTTCACCTAGTCACGGGCTATGAATACTCGTGCGCGAGAGAGGAGTTGAACCTCCACGCCCTTATCGGGCACTGGCACCTGAAGCCAGCGCGTCTGCCATTCCGCCACTCGCGCATACTGCGCTGAACACAGCTCCGACAGGCTACCACAGCAGGACTTCGGAGAACCAATGCTGGCCGTCACGCCCTGGATCTGGGAGGACCCTAGAGAATTCCCCACCGTCGGGCGTATTGCACCCGCACCACCGCTTCCCCGGCGCCGATCCCGTGCTCGCGCAACAGGCCCTGCACACCCGGCACATCCACGGCATCGGACTGGGCCACGAGAACGACTTCATGGCCGTTCTGACGCACCGACCAGCCGGCAAAATGTGTGGTCAGTAGCTCGACCACTTCGCGAGCCCGCTGAATCCTCAGGGCGTGGTCCTCAAGGACCGGGAGCACATCCTCGGCTGCCTCGGCGCGAAGGTGCCGGGAGGCGATGGGAAGGTGCACCGAGAGTTGCCATGTGCACACGAGTTCATGACTCATGGTTCCTGTGGTGAGTGCGGCAAGCCTGTTTCCCCACGAACTGCTCATGATCAATGCCCCAGCGTCGCCCAGTAGCTACCCAGTAGCCCGGCCGACAGCGCAAAGCCGAGCAGGATGTTGATGGCGGCGCCGATGCTGAACGTCGCGATCGGCTTCCAGCCCACCGAGGTGAGTTCCCGGAAACGTGTCGTGATCCCGATGGACAGGAAGGTGAAGGTGAACGCCCAGGTGCGAAGCTCCTTCAGCGGCGCCGTCACGAGCTTGTCAATGGCGGCACTGTGAGCGGTGCCGCTGATGGCGTACAGCAGGCTCAGCAGGATGGAGGCCGCGAAGAAGCCGAGCACGAACTTGGGGAATCGCTCCCAGACCTGCCCCTTGTGCACCTTCTCAGGTTGTGTCACGGAAGCATCCTCATTGCGATCCCAGATGTAGACAGCGATGAGCGCGAGTACGAGGCTCCACACACCGATGAAGATGTCCCGGCCCACGACCTTGACAAGGGTGAATGCCTGGATTCCAGCATCACCGAAGGAGCTTGCGGCGGTGATGCCCGCCGCATCGGCGAATTCAGAAGTCCCGATCCACGCCCCAGCCACACCGTTGGGAAGGCCGAGCGCCTTCGAGACAGCTGTCAGCAGGAAAATCGCCAAAATCGCCCACACGACCACCAATGACAGCGAGGCCGAAACATGTTCCTTCTTGGCCTTGACAGAACTGCCCACAGCGATGGACGCCGAGACACCGCAGATCGAGCCACCTGCAGCCAAGGTAGCTGCGAAGCGCTTGTCGAGATGAAATAGTTTCACGCCGACGAAGTAAATGACCAAGAAGGTGATGACTGCGATAACGGAGGCTTGCAGCAGGGCGACCGGTCCGGCTTTGAGGATAAGCGTGATGGGTAGCGTGGCTCCGAGCAGGATGACTCCGACCTTCACAAAGAGCTCCGTGCGCAACGCGGTGCCGAACCAGGCTGGGATTGTCGTGGCATTCCCGATGATCAGGCCCAGTACGAGAGCAACGATGGGTGCTTCGAGATTGTACTGATTGGCTGGCTTCCACTGGCTGAACAGCACAATGACGATGCTCAGTGCAAAGAGTAATGCGAATCCGGCCACGAATCGCCGCACACTGGTCCTGAGGAAATGCACCGCAACGGAGAAAATCAGACCGTAGAGCACGAAGAGTGCCAGGAGATTCGGCCAGCGATTGGCCAGCCCGGTGCCGAGCTGGCCCAGTGACGCCCACTTGGGGAAGTTGGGGGCGAAGAAATTGAGGGTCCCACCCACGAGCCACAGGACGATGGCGAAAACCACAAGGCCGAACCCGATCCACACCGCCCACCAGTCCTCGCTGGAAATCAGCGGTGATCGGGGTACGGATCGCGCTGGCTGTTGTTGCTGGTTTTTCGAGGTTGGTATGGGCTGATTCTTATCACTAATTGTTGACATGAACTCTCCGGAGTCAATGGATGTCGTGGGATGACGAGAAATGACGTGAAAGGCTCTATGGCGGGTAAATGCTGAGACGGGCAGTCCGGCCCAACAATTCTCTTGACCAATATCAGGAAGTCACAGGGACAGTTCTGCTAGATCAGCCCTGGCGCACCGACTCGAGGGGACCCAGCGGCATTGGCGAAACTGATCTGGGGCGTTGGCCAAGAGCCCTGTGCGAAGAAGAGGACACGAACTCGTGTCAACTCATGAACTGCATCGCAACAGCATATGTGCAACAGCACGGCTCGAAGAAGTGCCGGATTCGACAGTCCGCAGATCCGACGGCCATGTCGACGTTGCATGCGCCACGGCGTGGAACGGAAATGGACATACCCGAACAGTAGCGGGCGGCTTTCACCGGATATCAGTTTGTTTCGAGGCGAAATGATCTGTCCACCTGGCCTGCGTTCGTCAGGCGGAGTCGCCATCGCTGTCTGCTTGCGGCAGGCTGGGTAACGTGATGGAGGCGCTGCCGGTAGTAATCGGCCTGGGAATCGCAGGTTTCGACCCCTTGGGCGCCTTGACCCTCATCGCTGCGATGGCGATGCGGGCGAGTCATCGCGCTGTCGCGGCACTCCTGTCCTCTACGCTGGCGAGTACCCTCGCGCTGACCTTGGTGCTGTCCAGCACAGTGGGCAACTGGGTCATCGCACACCTCCACCACCTGCCCGATCCAGGACACCTCGTCTGGGGCGGTCTCGTCCTGGCCGGCGGAATAGCACTACTGGGCTGGGGAATCATCCGTCTCACCCGATCGCCGAAACCGGAAAAGCCCAGGAAGACCCGCGCGGCAGCCTCCGTGGGTGGGCTCATCGTTCTCGGTACAGGCATCGGGTTGTCGGCCCTGATCGACCCCGCCTTCTACGCCTTCGTCGTGCTGGCCGGCAGTCTTCATTCGTGGCCGGTCCGGGTACTGGCTTGCCTCATCTGGGTCGTCATGATCCAGAGTGCACTCATCGCGCTGGCCATCGCGGTCTTCACCGACAACTTCGACAGAGCCATCGAAGCTGTCTGGCGGGCTCGCGACAGATGGTCCGCCACCTTCTATGCGGTCGCATCGTGGCTACTGGTCGTCCTGGGCGGCTTGCTCGTCATCGAGGGCATCGCCGAACTCCACGGAAGCTGGCTGCTGCCCTAGCGTCGGCCCGGTCTGGTTGCGTGCCACCCTGCGACGCAGACCGAGGATCACCGCCCCGGCGACGATCACCACCGCGACCCCGATGCCCACCACAAGCAGTGGGAAATGTTTCGCGGCCACTGCGGTTGCGGGGTGCTGGACAGGCTGCGCGTCGATCTTCGCCTGTACGGCATCGAGAGTCTTGGCGAGATTGGCCGGCGTGTAGGACTCATGAGGGGCGCGCGTGCGATCTCGCTCCTGCTGCACTGTCGACGTGCTGGTCAGCAGTCGCGACAGGGCGCCGGAGGAGTCGCAGACCGAGTCATCGCTCATGCACACCGACCAGGTGTGCGGCGCGTCCTCGCCGGGAATCGTGGCTCCCACCGAACTCATCGCCGAATTGAGCGCGGAGGTGTCGACTGTGCCGGCATACATGCTGAACAAGGTGGTCAGCAGCTTCTGCACCTGAGCCTGACGATCCGACGCCGGCGCCGAGCCGGCCTGGGAACGCAAGAAGTACAGCGCCGAGGTGAGTCCATAGGCGCGATTGCTGGCCGAACCGTCCAGCTCATTGACGTTCTGGCCCTCGTAGTGCAGCGGATTGCCCAGTAGCACCACGCCGAGCGTGCTGCCGTCGAGTTTTCCCGACGCTACTGCCCTGGTGACCACCTCGGCGCCCTGGCTGAACCCTGCCACCAGCAGTTTCTGGTTCGGACAGCGTGCCGATTCGCTGGACGCCAACCGCTCAAGCTCGCTGACTCCGGCATCCACCGAACCGAAATAGGGGGACGCCGATGCTGAACCGTTCGGCAGCACCATGTCTTCGATGGAATCGAGGTTGAGCTGGTCCAGTGCCGCCGCAGGGTAGTCCAGGTACACTTGGTGCACGCTGAGATCGGGGCGGTTCTTCTGGGTCTGGGAGGCCAATTGCTGCTGAAAAGCGCTGATCGTGGTGCCATAGGGCGTCTGTTCACCCGAGCCGCGGACCCCGACGAACAGCAGCTGGGCGCAGTCCAGGGTGCTGGCCCTGGACGAGGCGACCGGTGTGGCCGACCATCCGGTGTCCGCCTCTGCGCGCAGGGGCGTGGCTGCAGTGGCGATGAGTATCATCATCGCCACGAAGCAGACAAGCCGGCTCCACCAGCACCTCACGGCGTTCAGGGTAGTGTCCGCCCACACCGGCACAACCCGATGTCACACTCCGCACAATGCCGGTGCCGACTAAGCCGACTAAAGGGTCGAGGTGAACACCGGGATCAGCTTGACCGCCTCGATGAGGTGTGCGCCGAGCTCCTTCTCCACATCGGCCGGCTTCGCATCGTCGGGCACGTCGAGGGTTGCCACATCCAAGGCCCAGATGATGAAGATGTATCGGTGTGTCTCGTCGTGCGGCGGGCAGGGGCCGCCATATCCCTTGTATCCGTAGTCGTTGTCGAGCTCGCGACAACCCTCGGGGAGGCTGCCACCGTGGGGCACCTCTGTGGTCTCCGGTGGGATGTCCAGCGCCAGCCAATGCCAGTAGCCGCCCTCCCTCGGTGCATCCGGGTCCCAGACGGTCAGTGCCAGACTCTTCGCGTTGCGGGGCACACCGCTCCAGGACAGCTGGGGGAGGACATTCTTCCCACCGGCCTTGGGCTCGGCGCACTCGAGGGGGATCTGCTCGCCCTCGGCCAAGTCGTCACTGTGAAGTTGCATAGGTGCCCTCCCGTGGCCAGCTCATGAATGCTCTCATTGCGAGAGCGTCCTTGTGGTGCACTGTCTTGCGGTGCTCTGCCGGCGAGCCTAGTGCGCCTCACGAATTTGCGGATCCTGGCCCATCGATACGCCCGAAACTGATGACATGCACCACCAGGTCGTCGGCCGCATCGCACTCGTCGAGGTCGACGCTGGCCAGGATCGCCCAGTCGTGGTCGCCTTCGGGATCATCGATGGTCTGGCGCACCTGCCATACCCTGGATGAACTATCGATGTCGAGGTATTTCGGCCCCCGGGCATCGGCGCCGGTGCCGATGTCGTCGTGGTCATCCCAGTAGTCGCCCAGCGCCCTGTCCCAGTCCTTGTACAAGAAGCGGGCCTGCGGGTCGTTCGCGTTGAGTGCTGCCAGCCCAGTCGGATCGTCGTCAGCGGCGAGCTGCACCCTCCGGAACAGCGCATTGCGCACCAGCACACGCAGCGCCGCCTTGTTGGACGACAGCTTCCGTGATGCCGAGGCTGCCTGTTCCCCCTGCTCGTCGGGCACGTCGTCGATCTTCTGATCCAGCCGGTTCCACTCGTCGATCAGCGAGGAGTCGGTCATCCGCACCATGACGCCCAGCCAGCTGAGCAGTTCGTCGAAGTCCGGGGTGTGGGCCGCAACCGGAACGGTCTGGCGCAGCGCCCGATAGGCATCGGAGAGATAGCGCAGCACGGTGCCCTCGGCGCGTTGCACCTTGTGGAATGCGCAGTACTCACCGAAGGTCATGGCGCGCTCGTACATCTCGCGGACCACGCTCTTGGGGTGCAGCGGATATTCCGCCAGCCACGGTCTGGAGGCGGTGAAGCTGGTGTAGGCGGCTTCGAGTTCTTCGGCCAGCGGCTCGGGGTGGCCCACCTCTTCCAGCGCCGCCATCCGATCCTCGTAGTCCATGCCTTCGGCCTTCATCTCGGCGACTGCCTCGCCGCGCGCCTCGAACTCCTGGGCGCGCAGGATCGGCCAGGGGTCCTCCAAGGTGGCCTCGATCACACTCACCACGTCCAGCGCGAAATCCTCCGACTCCGGATCGAGCAGCTCCAGTGCGGCCATCGCGAAAGCGCTGAGCGGCTGGTTCAGGGCGAAGTCGTCCTGCAAGTCCGCATTGAGGTCGTAGCGGCGTCCGCCCGGCGTTGGCTGCTCACGCCGCACGACGACGCCGGATTCCAGCATCGAGCGCCCGAGCTGGATGGCCCGGCGCAGCAGCCGGCGGCGCACCGCACGATCCTGCACGGCGGCGTCGACGATGTGCACCAGCGCCGCCGCGGTGTCCTCATCGCGTGCCAGCAGATTGAGCAGCATGGAATGGGTCACCCGCATCCTGGCGTGCAGGGTCTCCGGGGTGGAGCCGATGAGCTTGGTGAAGGAGGCCTCGGTGTAGTTGACGAAGCCTTCCGGCGGTTTCTTGTGCCGCACGCTCTTGCGTTTGCGCTCGTCGTTGGCGAATTTTCTGGCGATCCGGGCGTTCTCCACCTGGTACTCGGGGGCCTGGGCCACCACATAGCCGATGGTGTCGAAACCTGCCCGGCCTGCCCGTCCGGCGATCTGGTGGAATTCGCGGGAGCGCAGCAGCCGATCACGCCGCCCGTCGAATTTGCTCAAGGTGGTGAACAACACGGTGTGGATGGGCACATTGATGCCCACTCCCAAGGTGTCGGTGCCGCAGATCACGGTGAGAAGGCCCTGCTGGGCCAGCTGCTCCACCAGCCGTCGGTACTTGGGCAGCATGCCGGCGTGATGCACCCCGATGCCGTGCCGGAGCATCTTCGAAAGGGTCTGCCCGAAGCCTGGGGAGAAGCGGAAGCTGCCGATGGCCTCGACGATCTGGTGGCGCCTTGCGGTGTCGATCAGGTGCGCACTCATCAGCGCCTGGGCCTGCTCGGTGGCGGCCTTCTGGCTGGGATGCACGATGTACACCGGTGATTGTCCCGTCGAGACGAGTTCCTCGATGGTTTCGTGCAGCGGGGTGAGCGACCAGTGGTACGTCAGCGGCACCGGGCGTTCGGCATTGGAGATGACGGAGGTGTCCCGTCCGGTCCATTCGCTGAGCTCATGGGCGAGCCGGGTGACATCGCCCAGCGTGGCGCTCATCACGACGAACTGACAGCCGGGCAACTCCGACAGTCCGACCTGCCAGGCCCAGCCACGATCGGGATCGGCGATGAAGTGGAACTCGTCCATGATCACCAGATCGACGTCGGCCTGCCGTCCCTCGCGCAGCGCGATATTGGCCAGGATCTCGGCGGTGCAGCAGATGATGGGTGCATCGGGGTTCACCGAGGCGTCGCCGGTGACCATGCCCACCACATCGGCCCCGAAGATCTCGCAGAGCGCGAAGAACTTCTCATTGACCAGCGCCTTGATCGGCGCGGTGTAGTAGCTGCGGCCATGTTGGGCGAGCGCCACGAAGTGTGACGCGGTGGCGATCAGTGATTTCCCGGAACCCGTCGGAGTCGTGACGATCGCATTCGCGCCGGACAGCACATCGATCAATGCTTCGGACTGGTGCGGATACATGTCCAGGCCCTGCGACGTCACCCACTCGTCGAAGGTCGCGTACAGGACATCGGGGTCGCGGGCATCCGCACCTGTGGGCAGCAATTCGGTGAGGGTCTGATTCATGTCGCGTCCATTTTCGCAGAGACCGCCAGATTCTTGCGTTCCCCCGGTCGGGCATGATGAGAGTCGTGGAAGATTTGCCGCAGGGGCAGGAAGCAAGCACCAGCACAGCCGGAGCCGGTTCTCCAGGGCCCGTTGTGCAGGGCGAAGGTGATGCGCCGGCGCCACAATTGCCATCAGGCCTCGCAGCAGGCGCTTCAGCCACCCTGCCCGAGGCCTTCACCACCACACGCGCCGTGGTGCTGGTTCCCGGCAAGAGCCTTGACCAGGTGATGTCAGTCGTCGAGGTGCTGGTGCAGGAGGGCCTGGATCTCATCTCGATCAGCTGCGCGGGCGAGGCTGATCTGGCAACACTGCTGTCCATCTATTCCTTCCGGGCCACCATCGGTGCGCACGATGTCCGCTCTGTTTCTCAGGCGCACTCACTCGTGCAGGCCGGGGCCGCCTTCGCCATCTGCACCAGCCCGGAACCCGCGGCGCTCAAGATCCTCTGCGATGCCGGGGTGCCGGTGCTGATGGATGCCCTGACACCCTCCGAAGTGATTGCTGCCTGGCAGCCCGGCGTGGCTGCCGTTCATGTGCGGCCGGCGCATCTGCTCGGCAGGGACTATGCGGGAGTGCTGACCGAGCTGGCGCCCCAGACGACCCTCGTCCCCACGGCCGACACCAACGCCATGGCCGAGGAGTGGCTCAGCCAGGGCGCGACCGCTGTCAGCCTGTCATCGAGCGTGCTGTCCAAGGTGTTCATCAGCGACGACCTGTCCTCTTTGCGGCAGCGTGCTGCGGACACCGTGGTGATGCTGAAGAGGCATCGCTGAGTCACTTCGCACCAGGCACCAGGATCCCGGCACGATGGATTCGCTGTTTTCCGGTGGTGAGGGAAAAATTCCCTCGGATTCCCAAACTTGAACTTCTCTCAGGAAATCTTTAAGATCGATTCTGCCGATCAAGTGGTCGATTCGTCAGCTGAGGAAAGAAGTTTCAAGTGCCCGCAAAGAGAGCACTCCTAGAGGAGTCCCTGGATTCTGTTGTGGAAGCCGCCACCCCTCGTCGCGCCCTGATGGCGAGCCTGAGCGAATCCGCTGTCCTGAACCTTGACCATGGCGCTCCACGCCGGGTGCTGGACGATGCCCAGCCTGGCGCCGCTTTCCGCAGCCGTGCCCCGCATGTCAAGTCCCGGCGCAATCGATTCGTCTTCCCTGCCGCCGCCGTGCTGATCTCTTCCGCCATCGGCCTGGGTGCAACGTTGGCGCCGCAGGCTTCGGCTTCTCCGGATCGTCCCGCCAACACCTCCTCAGTGGCTGCGGTGAGCCCAGCCAGCACCGCCGGCTCGGTCGCTGACGTGATGGACAGCTCGGTCGCCGATGTGAATCAGGCCACCAGCGCTCGATTGGCCGGTGAGTCCGCGCAATTGGCGCAGCAGGCCAGTCAGGACGACCAGCGCACCGCGTCGCTGGCCTCCGTCGGCAAGGCGGCAGTCGGTCAGGTCAACGCTGAGAAAGCAGCCAAGGCTGCCGCCGACCAGGCTGCTGCCGATGCCGCAGCCGCGGCCAAGTCCGCTGCTGACAAGGCGGCTGCTGACAAGGCGGCTGCTGACAAGGCTGCTGCTGATGCTGCGGCACAAGCCGCCACCCAGACTTCGAGCGCTGCCACCCAGACCTATCAGGCCCAGCGCGCCGCGACGTCCCAGACGGCGAGCCAGACCACCACGAGCAGCGCAAGCACTCCTGCCCGGGCGGCATCCACGGCATCCACGGCCAGTTCGTCGGCGTCCGCCAAGAGCGCCGGCACCTCCAGCAGCGCCGCGCAGACGGCCCTCAACTTCGCCCTGTCGCAGGTGGGCAAGGCCTATGCCACCGGTGGCACTGGCCCGAGCGCCTATGACTGCTCAGGTCTCATGTACACCGCCTACGCCAACGCGGGTATCTCGCTGCCGCGCACCAGCTATGCCCAGGCCAGTGCCGGCACTTCGGTGTCGCAGTCGAATCTGCAGCCGGGGGATCTCGTCTTCTTCTACGACAATGGGCATGTCGGCATGTACATCGGCAATGGCCAGGTCGTGCACGCCGCGGACTACGGCATCGGTGTCGTCGTGGGCGCAGTCAGCTCGATGTCCTTCTCCGGCGCCGTCCGCGTCGCCTGAGAAGTATGAGCCTTCCTGGGAGTTCTTCAGCCCGACTGGCCGGACAACTCCCACTGGCCTGTTTTTCCTTGTCAAGGTTCAGTCATGTGCATCATGAAGACTTCTTCAGGGCATCCTGTGGCCTGTTTGCTGCGCATGCCGAGCGCCGGTGGACGCGTAGCCGCTCTTGGGTAGGGCCAGGCGTTCGAGGTAGATGATTGGGCCATAGGCTGGGTCCATGAATTCTCCGGTTGATCCCAGAACCACACCTGCATGGGCCACACTCGGCGGGCTGCACGACTCCCTCGCCGTCGATTTCCGCTCCTGGTTCGACACCGATCCTGAGCGCGCCGAGCACTACACATTCCACGCCGCAGACCTGGTCGTGGACCTGTCGAAGAACTACCTGACCCCCGAGGTGCACGGGGCTCTCGTCGGTCTCGCCGAGCAGATCGACCTTGTGGGCCATCGCGACGCGATGTTCGCAGGCGAGAAGATCAACACCACTGAGAACCGCAGCGTGCTGCACACCGCCCTGCGCCTGCCCGAGGACGCCGAGCTCACCGTCGACGGCACCGATGTCGTCGCCGAGGTGCACGAGGTTCTCGACCGGGCCATCGCCTTCGCGGAGAAGGTGCGCTCCGGCGAGTGGACCGGCGTCACCGGCAAGCCGATCTCCACCGTGATCAACATCGGCATCGGCGGCTCCGATCTGGGCCCCGTCATGGTCTACGAGGCGCTCAAGCCCTTCAAGGCCGACAACATCGAGTGCCGCTTCATCTCCAACATCGATCCCACCGACATGTTCGAGAAGACCAACGGCGTCGATCCCGAAACCGTACTGTTCATCGTCGCCTCCAAGACCTTCACCACCTTGGAGACCATGACCAATGCCCGGATGGCCAAGAACTGGCTGATCAACTCCCTGGAGCATGCCGGGGCCATCGACGGCTCCGCAGCCGGCCGGGCCGATGCCATCTCCAAGCACTTCGTTGCCGTTTCCACCGCGCTGGACAAGGTCGCCGAGTTCGGCATCGACACCAACAATGCCTTCGGCTTCTGGGACTGGGTCGGCGGACGGTACTCGGTGGATTCCTCGGTCGGTCTGGCCGATCTCATCGCCGTCGGCGGGGAGAACTGGAAGGCATTCCTGGGCGGTTTCCACGCCATCGACGAGCACTTCCGCAACACCCCGATCGATCAGAATGTGCCGGCTCTGATGGGTCTGCTCAATGTCTTCTACGTCAATTTCTTCGGCTCGCAGAGCCATGCGGTGCTGCCCTACTCGCAGTACCTGCACCGCTTCCCGGCCTATCTGCAGCAGCTCACCATGGAGTCCAACGGCAAGTCGACGCGCTGGGACGCCACCCCGGTGCCGATCCAGACCGGCGAGATTTTCTGGGGCGAACCGGGCACCAACGGCCAGCACGCCTTCTACCAGCTGCTTCATCAGGGCACCCGGCTGGTCCCCGCGGACTTCATCGGCGTCGCCAACCCCGCACACGGTCTGCGCGAGGGCGGCAACGATGTGCATTCGCTGTTCCTGTCCAACTTCTTCGCCCAGACCAAGGCGCTGGCCTTCGGCAAAACCGCTGAGGAGGTGCGTGCTGAGGGAACCGCCGAAGAGATCGTGCCGGCCAGGGTGTTCAGCGGAAACCGTCCCACCACCTCGATCCTCGTGCCGGAGCTGTCTCCGCGGGTTCTCGGCGAGCTCATCGCGCTGTACGAGCACATCACCTTCACCGAAGGCACGGTCTGGGGGATCAACTCCTTCGACCAGTGGGGCGTGGAGCTGGGCAAGAAGCTGGCCCTGCAGATCACTCCGGCGCTCAACGGCGACGAGAAGGCGCTGGCCGAGCAGGACGCCTCGACCCGCTCCCTCATCGAGATCTACACCGAGATGCGCAGGGCCACCGGCGAGTGAGGTCTCCCGTCTGATGCGCTCGACCATCTGAGGTCACACACGGCGCTCACGGCCCGGCCCTCCGATTTCCGGGAGTGCCCGGGCCGTGAGCGCCGTGTGTGGCATGGGCGTGAAGGTGCCGGACGGCCAGCCGGGTTGAAGCAGCAGTCGTGAGTTCTCACATCTCCAATGCTGGGAGCATTCAGGATCTCGATGGGATCCCTCGCTGAGATGTGACCACAACGTCTTCCCACGCCACAACGTCTTCCCACGCCACAACGTCTTCCCGCAAGGCATCGACCCTGATTTGCCCCGGTTCCTGGGCGCGGTCCCTGGGTCGATCAGGTAAACGTCTGGTGAACCGCCATGGACCCCCTCATGAAACACTCATTTCAGTGCCACACTCGACTGAAATGGTGTATTTGAGGAATGTTGGGGAGGTGCGCATGGCCGAGGTCGAGTCGATTCTGCACAAAGGGGTCTGCGAGTCCCGCTTTCCCGGTGCGGTCGCCCAGTGGCGGCGGGGCAAGGAAGTCTGCCGAGCCAAGGCGGGGGCACTCGCCACCCACGGTGATGACGGCAATCCGTTGCCCGACGAGAAGCGCGAACCCACCGACTACGACGTCCTCTACGACCTCGCTTCGCTGACCAAGCTCTATTCGGCCATCACGCTGCTGTCGCTGGTCGACGACGGCGTGTTGAGCCTGTACGACCCGATCGCTCAATATCTGCCGAGCTTCCGTACCGATCCGGGACGGCGCCGGGTGAATCTGCTCCACCTGCTCACACACACCTCGGGTCTTCCGTCCACCTGGACTGGCTGGGCGCAGGATCCTGGTGCGCAGCGCAGCCGGATGGATGTGCTTGCCGAGATCTGTGCGTTGCCGCTGGAGCATGCCCCGGGGGAGCACCATGAGTACTCCTGTGTCGGCTACGTGGCTGCCATGGCAGCTGCTGAAGCGGCAACCGGCCTGGGCTGGGAGACCCTGGTCGAGGGAAAGGTCCTCCACCAGCTCGGCTTGCGAGACACCGGTTTCAACCCGAGGATGGGACGGTTCGCCCCTACCGAATACCAACCCGAACTGGGCCGTGGCATGGTGCGCGGCGTCGTGCACGACGAAATGGCCTGGGCGCTGGGCGGGGTGAGTGCCAATGCCGGCATCTTCGCGACGCTGTCGGATGTGTCGACCTTCGCGGCAGCCCTTTCCGGAGGCCTGATGTCGGTGCTTTCCCGGCAAAGCTTCGAACTGATGTGGAATGACCAGCTGCCCGTCGTGATGGGGGACAGAGCCGGGCAGGCCGCCGAAGAGCTGGGCTATCGCCAGGGTGCCTGCTTGCGTATCGGCGATCCGGCGGCCACGGGTCCCACGGGCGGATCCCTTCGTGGCATCACCGGTTTCACCGGCACATCGATGGTCGTCGACGGCGCTGGCGGCTATGCAGTACTGCTGAGCAACCGCGTCCATCCGACGCGCAATGGACCCGAGATCGCGCCGATCCGGGCAGCCTTCGCTGAGGCCGCGGCCCTGACGCCTGCTGCCCTCGGCGCTTCGTGAGCTCCGGGCCGCGTTGCAGCAGAGGTCCGGTGCCGCATCGATGACCTCGGAAGAGTCGGCGCCGACCTCCCGGATGCGGATGTCCTGCACGCCCAACTCCGTGCGGAGTGGCAGCTCCGGCAGCATCAATCGATGATCTGAGAAGGACGCTCTTCAAACGTAAAGCGTTGTGGGCCTAGAATTGGTCCGACCAATCATTCCGTCGCGGGCGCACCTACCGGGACCGGGATCATCTGGTCACAAGGGAATCATTGGCATATGGCGGGGCGTCATCGCGGATGCCTCACCCCATCAGGAGGCAGCATGACCACCATGATCAACGAGGGGATCGGGACACGGCGCCTGGTCGACAGGGTGTCGATGGCTCACGACGCGTCGCACTACCTGCTCATCCCCGAAGTAGTGATCACCGCAGAGAACACCCAGCAGGTCGCGCAGGTGATGGCCCGGGCGCACCGTGAGGGCAAGCATGTGACCTTCCGCTCCGGCGGCACCAGCCTGTCGGGCCAGTCGCTGAGTGACTCGATCCTGCTGGATGTGCGCAAGAACTTCCGGGGCGTCACCGTGCTGGACGGTGGCGAGCGGGTGCGCTGTCAGCCCGGCGCGACGATCCGCAATGTCAATGCACACCTGGCACGGTTCAACCGCAAGCTCGGCCCCGACCCGGCCAGCGAGATCGCCTGCACCGTGGGCGGTGTGGTCTCCGACAATTCGTCCGGCATGTCCTGCGGAACCCAGCTCAACACCTATCGCACGCTCGACTCGCTGGTCATGGTGCTGCCCAGCGGCACTGTGATCGACACCTCGAAATCCGACGCCGACGAGCAGCTGCACCGTGACGAGCCGGAGCTGTGGGAAGGCCTCGTCACGCTGCGCGACAGAGTGCGCAACAACCCCGAATCCGTCGCCAAGATCACCCAGCAGTACGCCATGAAGAATGTCATGGGCTACGGCGTGAACTCCTTCGTCGACCACGACGAGCCTGTGCACATCCTCGAACACCTCATGATCGGCGCAGAGGGCACCCTCGGCTTCGTCGCCGAGGCCACCTTCCGCACAGTGGAGATCCAGAAGCACGCTGCCACCGCACTGCTCATCGTCCCCGAGCTGGCGATCGCCACCGATTCGCTGCAGGACCTGGTGAAGAACGGTGCGGTCTGCCTGGAGCTCATGGACGCCGCCTCGTTGCGCGTCGTCCAGGAATACCCAGAGGCCACTCCAGAGCTGGCGAATCTGAAGGTCGAGCGGCACGCCGGGCTGCTCGTCGAGGCCACCGCCGACGACGAGGGCGAACTCAACGACCGGATGGATGCCCTCAACGGCGTGCTCGGCGCGCTGCCAATCCCCGATCCGCCGCGATTCACCAAGGATGTCCGCGAGCGCAACAATTTGTGGCAGCTGCGCAAGGGTTTGTACACCTCGGTGGCAGGCGCCAGGCCGGCCGGCACCACAAATCTGCTGGAGGACATCGCTGTGCCGGTGGGTTCGCTCACCGAGACCACCGCCGAGCTGCAGCAGTCCTTCGCCAGGAACGGCTACGACGAGGCTGTCATCTTCGGCCATGCCAAAGACGGCAACATCCACTTCATGGTCACCGCCGACTGGCGCGATCCGGCCGAGACCGATCGTTACGGCGTGTTCACCGAGGACATGGTCAACGTGGTGCTGTCCCACCAGGGCACCCTCAAGGCCGAGCACGGCACCGGGCGTGTGATGGCTCCCTTCGTCGAGCGTCAGTTCGGCCCCGAGCTGTATGACGTGATGAAGCAGGTCAAGGGCCTGTGCGATCCCGCTGCCGTCCTCAACCCGGGCACACTGCTCACCGACGATCCGCAAGAGCACATGAAGGATCTGAAGAAGATGCCTCCGGTGGACGATTTCGTCGACCGCTGCGTGGAATGCGGCTATTGCGAGCCCACCTGCCCCTCGGCCGATCTCACCACCACACCGCGCCGCCGGATCGCTCTGCTGCGCGCCCAGCAGGAGCTGCCGCCCGAGCAGGCCGCCGAGATCAAGAAGGCCTACGGCTACGAGGCCGTCGACACCTGCGCGGTCGATTCGCTGTGCTACATCGCCTGCCCGGTGCGCATCGACACCGGCGTGTTCATGAAGACCTTCCGCGCCGCGCGCCACGTCACGGCCACCAAGAAGGCCATGGTTGCTGCCGCCGATCACTGGGGGCCGGTGGTCACCGGGCTCCGCAGTGCTCTGAAGGTGGCTGACAAGGTACCTTCCCCGCTGCTGACCGGCATCACCACCGCCGGGCGCGCAGTGATTTCCAAGGACGTCCTCCCTCTGGTCGGCAACGACCTGCCCGATGGCGGGCCGAAGCGTCCGAAGGGTGTGCAAACCAGCAAGGACGACTTCGTCTTCTTCGCCAGTTGCATGGGCGAGCTGTTCGCTCCCACCGAGCACGGCCGTGACCACGGTGCGATGGCGGCCTTCGAGAAGCTCGTCGACGCAGCCGGTCAGCACGCCCGGGTACCCGATGACCTGGGCGGGCTGTGCTGCGGCACGCTGTGGATCTCCAAGGGCTTCGTGGACGGCGCCGACGCGATGGCCGAGAAGGTCTACGACTCGCTGTGGGCGGCCACCGAGCAGGGCCGGTTGCCGGTGGTCTGCGATGCGGCCTCGTGCACGCACGGCCTCGTGGGGCTGGCCGATCATCTGACCGGCGAGAAGGCCGAGAACTGGGCCAAGGTGACTGTGCAGGACACCACTACCTGGGTGGCCAACAACATTCTCGGCAAGGTGAAGTTCACCAGCACTGCTGGGTCGATCGTCATTCACCCGACCTGCTCGATGGTGCACCTGGGCTGCGTACAGGATGCAGTGGCCTGCGCCAAGGCGGTCAGTGATGATGTGGTGGTGCCGATCAACGCGGGCTGCTGCGCCTTCGCCGGCGACCGCGGCCTGCTGCACCCGGAACTCACCGCGACGGCGACAAAGCGGGAGACTGAAGAGGTGAACTCGCGTCACTTCGACGAGTACGTCTCGGCGAACCGTACCTGCGAGATGGGCATGTCCCGGGCTACCGGCCACGACTATCGGCACGTGCTGGAGGTGCTGGTCGAGCACCTGTAGTTCGGGAGGTGCTCACAGAGCACCTGTGGTTCAGCGCCTGACCACGAGGTGGCTCACGGCAGTGCTCGTTGCGGCTGTGGGCCACTTCCCGGTTCGGCGGCCAACCAGGCGTCCACCTCGGCGATCCATCTGTGCTTGTCAGCATCGGATGCGAAGGACGCCCTGATGCTGGAACGGGCCAGCTCAGCCAGCTCGGCGTCGCTGAAACCGTGCACATCGCGGGCGATGCGGTACTGGTCGTTGAGGCCTGACAGGAACAGCAGAGGATCGTCAGCACCCAGCGCGATCTGGGCGCCGGCATCCACCAGGGTGCGCAGCGGTACATCGGCGGTGTTCGGGTAGACGCCGAGGCAGACGTTGGATGCCGGATTGATCTCCAACGCGATACCCTCCGTCACGATCCGCTCAAGCAGCACCGGATCGTCGGCTGCGTGCACGCCATGGCCCAGCCTGGTGGGGTGCAGGAAGTCGATGACCCGGCGGATGTGGTGAGCGCCACGAGTCTCGCCGCCGTGCGGCACACCCGGAAGCCCCGCCCTGCGGGCGATCCTGAAGGCCGGTCCGAACGCCGCGGTGTCCCCGGAGGACTCGTCGTTGGACAGCCCGAAACCGATCACCCCGCCCGGCGCCTTCCCGGCATGGCGGGCGGCCAGCCTGGCGAGGGTGCGGGCATCCATCGGGTGACGGGTGCGCGACGCGGCGACGATGACGCCAAGCTGGATGTTCTCCTCGCGTGAGGCGATGGCGGCCTCGTCGAGCACGATCTCCAGGGCATGGATGATGCCGTCCACGTGCGGCGCGTAGCTGGTGGGGTCCACCTGGATCTCGGTGCGGCGCGAACCCTGTGCGGCGTCATTGTGCGCGGCGGCACGCACGACTGCGCGCATGGCCTGCTCGGAGACCACCGCGTGCCGGGCGATGTCGTAGCTGCGCTGGAAGCGCCACCAGCCGCGCTCGGTGAGCGGCACGCTCAGCGGATCGTCGTCAATCAGGAAGTCGGCTGTCGGTACACCCTGTTCGCGAGCCAGCCTGATGAGGGTCGGCACGTCGAGGGAGCCGGTGAAGTGCAGATGCAGATGCGCCTTGGGCAGGGTGTCGAGATCTCTGCGTCCATCGGCCATGTGCCGAGGGTAGCCACTGCAAACCGTCCGGTCCTGTCCCGGTCACGCCGGCAGTTGATAGCTTTTGAGCGACTGATTGGTCGGGCGACGACGATTTCGTGTGCGCCCCGTCCAGGAGAGGGTTGACGCAAATGTCGAAGCAGCGCACCATGCGACTCACAGCGGTTCACATCGTGGTGGGATGCCTGGTGATCGCCGTAGTGGCGGCCGCTGCCGGTGCCATGGCCAGCCGTGTCCTCGGCTCTTCCTCGTCCTCCCAGTCGTCATGCAACACCGTGCAAGTCGCGCACGACGCGCTGCCCTCGGTCGTCACCATCTATGCGACAGGCCCCAGCAGCTCGGGCTCGGGCAGCGGGGCCATCATCCGTGCCGACGGCGTGATCCTCACGAACAATCATGTTGTGGCGGAGGCCATCCCCTCTGGTTCCCTGGCTGTGTTGTTCAATGACGGCCAGCGGGTGCCCGCGTCGGTGGTGGGAACCGATCCGGTCAGTGACCTCGCAGTACTCAAGGTGGATCGCACCGGCTTGCCGATCATGAAGTTCGGCATCGGCGACCGGCTGGCTGTAGGCCAGCCCGTGGTGGCACTCGGTGCGCCCCTCGGGCTGTCGGGCAGCGTCACCTCCGGCATCATCAGCGCCTTGGGCAGAAATGTGCCAGCGCCCCGCTCCGATGGCGGCACCACGGTGCTCGTCGACGCCATCCAGACCGATGCTCCGATCAACCCGGGCAACTCTGGTGGCCCGCTGGTCACCTGCAATGGCGCGCTCGTCGGCGTGAACACGGCCATCTCCACAGTGCCTGATTCCAACGGCCAGGCAGTGGGCGGCAGCGTAGGCATCGGTTTCGCGGTGCCCTCCAGCACCGCCCAGCGGGTTTCCGACGAACTGCTGGCCAATGGAAAGGTCACCCACCCATGGGTTGGCGCCCAGGTCGCCGAGATCAGCGATGCGATGGCGTCCAGATTCGGCACCTCGACCGGTCTGTTCGTGCAGAATGTCACCGGGGGAGGGCCTGCAGACCAGGCGGGGCTGCGCGTGGGGGACATCATCACCACCCTCGACGGATCGCCCGCCAACTCCGTGTCGCTGGCCTACTTCTTCGCCTCGGCCAAGGTGGGGGACGAAGTGCACGTGCAGGTGCAGCGAGGCAGCCAACACTTCGAGACCACGGTGAAGATGGGTGAACAGCCCTGAGCCCGGATCATCCCAGATGATCCGGCAGCCACGGCCTGCTGCGCGGGTTGGCCGGTCCAGGCGGATGGACCAGCTCACACCGAACCAGGTACCCGGTTGATCGGCGTGCCCCACCCCGGCGCTTGGACGTCGACTCGCTTGGACGTCGACTCGGTACTGCTGTGCTTCCTCGCCCGCTCGATGGGCGGGCTGGTCGGCCACAGGGCACGCCAAAGCCCTGAACTGGCGGGCATCACCCGGCGAATCGTCTCGCTGGGAACTCCCTACTGGGGTTCGGAGAAGACTGTGGGCGTGCTCAGCGTAGTGAAGGCGGCCTCTTTCCTCGACGAACGTGCCGCGCAGAAACTCGCCGTCACCTGCCCCGGCGTCTACGACCTGCTACCGAGGGAGTCCTGCCTCCTCCGTCGGGGACGCTGGCAGGCAAGCTTCACGAGATCTCCGGAAACCAGTCCGAGGGGCTGTCGATCAACGAACTCTTCCATGTGCGGATGAGCACCGATGTGGCAGCGATCGGCCGCATCACCCCGGGCGCAGCAGTCCTGATGCCGCGCAGCACCCAGCCGCTGGCAGGAGGCCACGACGAGGCGGTGGGCCGTTATCTGACTGATCAGGCCTCCAGGAATGGGGTCAAGGTCATTGTCGGTACAAGGCGCTTTTCTCAGGGCCCTGTGGCCATCGATCTGCTCGAAGCACTCGGTGTCGACATTGCAGACACGGTGGTGCTCGGCCCACCAGCTCTGGCTGATCGTCGCGACTACGCTTCGAGGCGGCCCATCAAGCAGGGTTTGCGGACGAAAGCGCGTCCCGGCTGGCGAGCGGTGGTGTCCATCGGGACCACGCGCAACTCCCTCGTGGTGCTTCCGTTCGTGCTCTTGCTGCCCGCCGGATTCGACCTCGCCCCGCTCGTCGTGGTCACCCAGACTCTCGTTGAGCTCGTTGTCATGGTCATCATGGTCCGGCTCGTGTCGCGGCACATCCCGGTGCGGACTTCAGAATCTGCTCAACCGGTCGACGACGGGACCGTGTCCGCCTGATCATCCAGCAGATTCTGATACTGCGCCCGCACTACTACTCGTCATCGACGACTGGTGCCTGTTCGCCTGCGAACAGGTCAGCGACGTCCGAGTCGACAGGCGCGGTGACGACCTCGTCGGCGGACATTGCCTCGAGCACCCGCCTGGCTGCCGGGACGCCGTCGTTCGCAATCTCGAAGACGACGCACGAGTGATTCTGCTCGAGCGAGGCACTCAACTCGCCCAGCTGGTCGTTCTTGAAGCCCATGTCACGCAGACGCGTGGCGAGTACGCCGAGACCGCTGCCGGCGATCATCCCCAGCGGGCCACCGATGAGGCCGATCACACCGCCCAGGAGTGCTCCGCGGCCTGCACCCCAGTCCTTTGATTCGATGAACTTCGGAGTGCCGTCGGGACGCACGTACAGGACGGCGGTGTTGCCGATCTTCTCCGGGTGCGAGCTGACAACCGCTGCCGCTGCGCGGGTGGCTCCGTCGGGAGCGCTGAATGTGGCGGCGAGGATCTGGCGGGTCGATGTGGAAGTCGTGTTGGTCATGATGGTGTGCTCCTTCGATGTCCCGGGTGTGTTTCACCTGGCTGATTCAATGGTGTCCTTCCGGCGCCCCGCAGACATCGTCCGGAGGGTTGATCTGACGGCATCCGTTTGGAGTACGGGTGGGGCGCTCGGGAACTCTCCTGCTACTGCATTCGCGGTAGCCAGTCACGCCGAGAGAATGACGCGGGGGCGGTGGCCGGGCAACCATGATGAGAGCCACGCCCATTCGCACACACCGGGAGTACCTGCATGTTGTCCCATCACGAGATTCACCGTCACGCCACGCGCGCCGAGTGTGGTGCCGAAACCCGGCGCGGTGATGCCTGATGGCAAACATCCGCGACTACCTCCACTGGCGTGGTGATCTCACGCTGGCTGAGCGCCCATTCAACATTGTCGACAATGTCGTGTTGAGCGCACTCGCCTACATCGAGCTCGACGGCGCGGTCCCGGCGCCGGGCTGTGGAGTGATCTCGGTCAGGCAGGCTGCGGCGTGGCTGGCGTCACACGGGCCGGGCCACAGCCGAGACCGGTTGACGATCGTCGACGCCGGGTTCCTCGACGATCTCGCCAATACCGAGCGCTTCGGCAGCGCGTTGCTGGGTGATCACGTGGACGTGATCGATGACGTCGCTGGAATGCAGTTCTCCGCGCTCACGATCCAGCTCGACGATGCCACGACCTATGTCGCCTTCCGTGGAACGGACAACACGATCATGGGGTGGCGCGAAGACTTCGCGATGAGTTTTCAGGTGACCTCCGCGCAGGCCGAAGCCGTGCACTATCTCGCCGCGGTCGCGGAGCACACCGAGAGGCCACTGCGCGTCGGTGGACATTCCAAGGGTGGCAACCTCGCTGTGTATTCGGCGATGCTGTTGCCGCCGGTGCACCAGGCCAGGCTGCTCGATGTCTACACCAACGACGGGCCAGGGTTGAGCTCCGACATCGTCGATCGTGCCGGGCTTGACCGCATCGGCGACCGGCTGACGAAGGTCGTTCCCGAGTGGGCCCTCATCGGGGCGCTGTTCGAGACGGATTCGCCGACCCACATCGTGGCGAGTGATGCCCACGGTTTGCTCCAGCACCATCCGTTGAGCTGGCAGGTCGAGGGCGCGGCCCTCAGCGAGGTCAGCGCGATCTCCCGGCGCGCGGCTGCCGTCAACCTCGTGATCGACAAGTGGCTGGAGGACGCGAGCTTCGAGGACCGGAAGAGCTTTACGAATGCCCTGTTCGGTGCGCTCAGTGCGGGCGGCGCGCAGCTGACGACCGAGATCGCACGCATCGACTACGGAAGCTTCGAGTCTGTCCTCGTGGCACTCGGGCATTCAAGGACCCAGACCAAGGGGCCTGCCCTCGTGGGGCTGCGTGTGGCCGCGCGCCTCATCGCTGCGGTGGACTACCGCGCGCTGCTCCGTGAGAATCGCACGATCATGAGTATCGGTTTCGTGTTCCTCGGAATCTTCTTCATGGCGGTTCCGTCACTCGCCGTTCAGCTCGTCGGGTCCTGTGCCGTCTTCGTCCTCGCGGTGTGGGGCACGGTCCGCGCGAGCCGATTCATCTCGCGCTTCCGGGTGGTTCACAGGATCGGCTGGTGGTTCGTCATCGCCCAGGCCCTGATGCTCGGGCTGCTGTTCGCCACCATTCCTCGCCTGGACATCCTCGTCATGCCGACGAATCTGCTGCTCGGCTTCGCCTTCCTCGCCCACGCATGGGGCCGGATGCGGCGCGCCTTCCGCGCGCTGCAGAGGCGTCGACGTCAGCCTGTGCGCGGCACCATGCTGTTCCTCAGCGGAATCGCTGCCACGCTCTTCGGGATTGTGGCGCTCACCACTGCCGGTCACGTGCTGCCGACCTTCGTCCTGCAGGCCGGCGCCTATCTCGTCGTTGTCGGAACCGTCGAGATCTTCGTCACCATGCGAGATCTGGCGTACGTGGTCTGAGAGGTGTGGTGACGGCGCACCACGTCGAACCCGACCCGAGCCGATCGGCGAGTCCGACACCCCGAGGCATCCTGCGCAGCGGGTTCGCTGACACGAACTTCCGGATGAGCACCTCCAGGTACCCGTTAGCGGCTGGATCGCGCCACCATCTGTTCCGCGATCCACCGCGCGGTGTCCCGGGTGCACACGCCTGGCTCGCTGAAACTGACCGCGAAGACATTGGTGATCTCGGTGAGTTGCGGCACACCCTGGAGCGACAGGATGGCGTCCACCTCATCTGCGTACTCGTCACGAGCTGCACCCCGGGCGACGAGTCCTGCTGGGTCCGCTTCGGCGAGAATTCTGATCAGCTCGTCTCGTGCAATGGCCATGACCTCGAGCCTATGGCCCGGATCGCTCTCCGACATCATGTGCACGGCTCCGTCGGTGTCCGGTGCAGCAGAGGGGTGCCAGGCAGGGACGTGCAAGAGCCACCACATTCCCGGAGAGCCAGGACCGTGGGGGCTGTGGCGGAGGATACGAGATTCGAACTCGTGAGGGCGTGAACCCAACCCGCTTTCCAAGCGAGCGCCATAGGCCTCTAGGCGAATCCTCCGCCGGACAGGCTATCAGGAGGGGCCGTGCTGCCACGAATCGCCGAAACAGGTAATCCTCGGCGAGCCCATGGGCACATGTCCGGCTCGCTGAAAGTGGGCGCGCGCTCGGCCTCAACGCCGACGAATCGAGAGGTGCACGTCACCTTCTCTGTGGTTGCACCAGGGTCGTCCCAGCGGGGAGCCTGGGCTGAGGGTGCCGCTGCTCCACAAAGAACAAGTGGCTCCCGGCCTGTCGAACAGTCACAATGTGACCGTGACCGAAGCCATCGTGCAGGAACTGGCAGAACTCGTCGACAAAGCAGCTGAAGTCGTCACCGGCGTTGCCAGGGTGACACCCCTGCAGTTCAACGAACGACTGTCGACGGCCACCGGTTGCCGCGTCTGGGTCAAGCGGGAAGATCTCCAACCGGTGCGCTCCTACAAGCTGCGCGGTGCCTTCAACTTCATGAGTCACCTCACCGAGGACCAGCGGCTCAAGGGTGTTGTCTGCGCCTCGGCCGGAAACCACGGCCAGGGCGTCGCGTGGTCCTGTACGCGGCTGGGCATCCACGGTACGGTCTGCGTCCCGTCGACCACGCCCCGCCAGAAACGTGAGCGCATCCAATTCTTCGGCAAGGGCAATGTGGATCTTGTCGTCAGCGGCGACTCCTACGACAAGGCCCGCGAGATCTCGCTCGAGTTCGCATCACGCACCGGGGCAGCCAGTGTGCCCGCCTTCGATGCCCCTCTGACCGCGGCGGGCCAGGGCACCGTTGCTCGCGAGATCGTCGATGAACTCGGCCACACTCCCGATGTCCTGGTTGTGCCGGTGGGCGGGGCCGGGCTGCTGTCCGGCTGCGGATCGTGGCTGCGCGCCCACCACCCGCAGACCAGGATCGTCGCGGTGGAACCTGCCGGTGCCACGAGCCTTGCATCTGCGCTCGCCGAGGGACATCCGGTGAAACTGGACACCATGGACACCTTCGTGGACGGCGCTGCGGTGGCCAGGATCGGTGACTTCACGTGCAGCATTGCGGCAGCGCTGAAACCGGAACTGATGAGCGTGGCCGAGGGACAGGTCTGCCAGGAGATGCTGGACATGTACCAGGTGGACGGCATCATCGCCGAGCCCGCGGGCGCCTTGGCCGCAGCGGCGCTGAGCACCCGGCCGGGGGACAGTTCCCTGAGAGTGGATCCCGACACCGATGTGGTGGTCGTTCTCAGCGGCGGCAACAACGATGTCTCCCGCTATCCGGAGGTCATTGAGCGTGCAGCGGTGCACGAAGGCCGCCGTCGCTACTTCCTGGTGAACTTCCCCCAGGAACCCGGTGCTCTTCGCCGCTTCCTCAATGACGTGCTCGGCCCCGACGACGACATCATCGTCTTCGAGTACACCAAGCACTCCGACAGGGAGACCGGCCCCGCGCTGGTGGGCATTGAGCTGGGGGAGCCGGCAAGCTATCCGGCCTTGTGGGCGCGGATGCAGGCCTCACCGCTCGATGTCGAGGTTCTCGAGCCGGACACCGCCATCTACCGGATGCTGGTGTGAGCAGGCGTCCGTTGTTCCGGATGTGAGGACTGGCCGCTGGAGGACAAGTTCTCGGCCTGAGCTGTTTCGCGGCCTCAGGAAATTGGCTGCGGCCGTGTTGCGTGGCTTGGCGTGCCCCAGACCGGCTCAAGCTTGACTGTCTGCCCGGTGGTCGGGGCAGCGAACATCGTGCCGGAGCCCACGTACATCCCGACGTGATAGAGGCTGTCGTCGGCTCCCCAGAACAACAGATCCCCGGGGCGCAGTGCCGTCATGGCCACCTCGTGTGATTTCGTGGCGTCGTACTGCTGCTGAGCGGTGCGTGGCAGCACGACAGCATGATTGCTGCCGGCGTAGACCATGTAGCGCACCAGCGACGAGCATTCGAAGCCCCTGATGTGGGCACCACTGCCGTTCGGGTCATCCGGGTCATCGACTCCGTAGGAGGGGCCGGTGAGATCGCCACCACCCCATGAATAGGGCGTCCCGAGGACCTGCTGGCCGGCTCTCAGAGTGTCGGCGATGGCGCCGCCACCGGTGACGGTGAGTCCGCCGTGTGCATCTGGTTCTGCGGGGCATTCCTCGCCGGGAGCCGCTGGAGCGGGCACCGTTGGAAGATTCCACTTCAACCAGGTGAGGGGGTTGATGTTGTGGGCTCCCGTGAATTGGTCTCCTCCGGCCCAGGCCTCGAGCCACAACCCGGAGCCGGAACCACTGGACGCAACAGCGCCGATCTGCTGACCGGCGTGCACGCTGTCCCCGGGCTTCACCGTGATGGACCCTGCGTCGAGGCTTCCCAGGACGACCGATGCATCGATGCCCGCCATGGAGTCGATCACCACCCAGTCCGTGAAGGACTTGCCCTCCACCTGCCCGGCCCGGACCACCCGACCGGGAATCGGGGAGTAGACGGCCGTGCCCGGCATCGTCTGAAGAGTGATGCCGTTGCCGTCGTAGCTGCTCACCGCCGAATATGTGCTTGTCACGAGGGGATACTGGGGTTCAGGTGACACACGTGTCGTGAGCGATCCTGTGTAATGGCGTGCCCGCAGGCAGCGCTGTCAGGTGGCGGTGGAGTGGACCGAGACGCGACGCCTGCCGTGGTCATTGCGATGGTGAACAGCACGACGACGGCGGCACACACTGCATTCGCGAGCGGGCCCTCCATGCGTGCCAGGGACCCGCCAGGACGGTGCGGCCGCCTGCCAGTCATGTGGATGCTTCCTGTCCTGACGTCAGCGTCGGACTGGGACTGTGGGCGTCATGGGTGATGAGTCAAGTGTCCGGAGCCGAGACACGGCCGTGAACAAAGGCGGCCCCCCGCGCACCCGGAAGAGCTCACTTACCCTTGCTGCCTTCCGACCCTGGGGGAGTTGGGCGAGGTACCGCCGCGCGGAGGACCTTTGCCCAGTGTATCCGGGAGGAGACCTGGCGCGGCAAGTCAGGCCTGCTGGCGCCAACTTCTTGACGACCCGGTCTGTGCAGGCTCCAACGCTCGATGGCCATTTTCGGCCCATGACCGGCCAGAGAGACCATCGAGGGGGAGTTTTCGTACGGTTCGGCGAGGGTGGCCACTGCCTCTCATTCTTGTCAGTGCTCACGCATAGTCTGTGATGGTGGATGTTGATGGACAGGGCGAGGTCGAAGAGCCTGACGACTACTACGAGCAGGATGGCCCGAGCCTGTTCGAGGGCGATGCCGCTCCGGTGCTGAACGCGCCCCCCGCCACCCGGACCAAGCCCAGGCCGACGAGTTCAGTACCCGCGCAGCCAGAATCTGCCAGCGTGGAGCAGGTCCCAGTGCAGGAACCGCCGCAGGAAGAAACCGTTCCAGAACCATTCGAACCGGCAGACAGCTCCAGCCCTGGGCCGAATCAGGCGCCGAACACTGAGTTGCCCACCGACTCCGGCGGCGACGATGCCGCCCAGAATCCGCTTGCTCTGTATCGCCGCTATCGCCCGGAGACCTTCGAGCAGGTGATCGGGCAGGAACACGTCACCATCCCTTTGCAGCGGGCGATCGCGAACAATCGAGTGAACCACGCCTATCTGTTCAGTGGCCCGCGCGGCTGCGGCAAGACAACCTGCGCCCGCATCCTGGCGCGGTGCCTCAACTGCGAGAAGGGCCCTACCCCCACCCCCTGCGGGCACTGCCGCAGCTGCCGCGAACTCGCCACCGGCGGGTCGGGCAGTATCGACGTCATCGAGATCGACGCCGCCTCGCACGGCCGTGTCGACGACGCCAGAGAGCTGCGTGAGGGCGTCTACTTCGCCCCGGCCTATTCGCGGTTCAAGGTGTACATCATCGACGAGGCGCACATGGTCACCAAGGAGGGCTTCAACGCCCTGCTCAAGGTGGTCGAGGAGCCCCCGCCTCATGTGAAGTTCATCTTCGCGACCACCGAGCCCGACAAGGTGATCGGTACGATCCGCTCGCGGACCCACCACTATCCCTTCCGGCTCGTGCCTCCGAAGGTGCTCGGCAGCTACCTCGACGACATCTGCCACAGGGAAAATGTCCAGGTGGATCCTGGAGTGCTTCCCCTTGTGGTCCGCGCCGGGGCAGGGTCGGTGCGAGACTCGCTGTCTGTGCTTGACCAGCTGCTCGGAGCCGCTGGCAGTAGTGGCGTCAGCTATGCCCAGGCCACCGCTCTGCTGGGTTTCACCCCCGAGGCTTTGCTCGATGAAATGGTCGACGCGGTGGCTGCCGGCGATGCCAAGGGTGTTTTCTCCACCATCGACAAGGTCATAGAGACGGGTCAGGAGCCGCGTCGTTTCGCCGAAGATCTGCTGCAGCGACTCCGTGACCTGGTGATCGTGGCCCAAGTGCCCGACGCGGTCAGCTCCGGGCTCATCGATATTCCGGTTGACCAGGCGGAACGCTTCGAACGTCAGGCCGCAGGTCTGGGTGCCGGTGAACTCACCAGAGCGGCCGAAGTCATCGCCAAGGGCCTCACCCAGATGCGCGGCACCACCGCGCCCCGCCTCCATCTGGAACTCATGTGCGCCCGCGTGCTGCTGCCCGGCGCCGATGCAGGCGAACGCGGGGTGCACGCCCGGCTGGACCGTGTCGAACGTCGGGTCGGGATGACTGGCCCAGGCACGTCCCCGCTGCCGGACCCGGGTGTTCTTCCTGCCCGGGGAGCCCCATCGGCCCTGGATGGTGGGGGAAGCGCCGGTGCGAACTCTGGCGCAGAGTCCGCCGGTGCCGCTCCCGGCGCTGCGCCCTTCGCCGGGCCGGAGTCCTCTGGCACACCGACATCCTTCACAGCGTCGTTGCAGGAGCCCGCTGATTCCGCGGCGCAGGACGTCTCGCCGATGTCTCGCACCCAGCGGTCAGCTGCCCCGGGCCAACCTGCGCGGCCGGTGGAAGATCTCGGCGCCAGGGGCGACGAAACCGCTGCAGGGAACAAGCCACGGGACCCCATGCCTGCTGCCCAGTCGGCACCTTCGGATGCTCCGCAGCAACAACGGCCAGCCCATCCTGCTGAGCAGACTCCAGCTCCGAACAGCCAGACGGGTGCCGATCAGATGTCCGGCAGTGGACCCATCCCCACTGCTGGTGCTCCCGGGCATCTCGGCACAGCCGATGTCAGGCGCCTGTGGCCCGATGTCCTCACGGCGGTCAAGTCCCATCGCCGTTTCGCGTGGATTCTGCTGAGCCAGAACTCCCAGGTTCTCGATGCGGATGCCACCGGTCTCACCCTGGCGTTCAACTCCGCGGGTGCTCGGGACAGCTTCCGGTCCAGCCGGTGTGATGCCTTGTTGCGCGAATGTCTCGTCGAGGTGATCGGCGCCGATCTGCAGGTCAATGCCATCGTCGAGGGCAGCGCGGTGGTCGAGCAGGGTCAGCGAGAGACGCCCCACCAGCGTCCGGCCGCGCGAGCTGGTGGCGTTGCTGCACCTGGCCAGCCACTCGCCTCGGCACAGTCCCATCGGCCCCAGCCGCGAGGGCACAATTCCGAACCGTCCCACCATTCCGGTCCTTCACGCCGGGGCCATGGCTCCGAACCGGACGAAGGTGAACCCCAGCGAGGCGCAGGGCAGGCCGAGCAAGGCCGGATTTCCGTGAACCCTCGTCTCGCGCAGCCGCCCAGCGTCCAAGAATTCGGCGCTGGGCAACCGGAACCAGGTGCGGGGCCAGTGGGGCGGGGCTCTGCACCGGCATACCAGCACTCCGGGCAGTCACCCCGCCAAGAACCCGACAGGGATTTCGCCCAGCAGCCTGGGACCGGACGCGAGCAGTCCCGACACCAGGAACCCGGGCAGCGTGGAGGTGCACACCAGTCAGGGCAGCGCCGGCCCGGGCCCGCACAGGAGCCGCCGCCCGAGCAATACTCCGGACAGGACGCCGCTACCTCTTTCGGCCCCGCGGCGGAGGGCACCGCCGCTGTCGATCCGGGGGACATGCCGAGCATGGACGACCCTTCGGTCGATGAATCAGACATGTCGGCAACCCAACTGGTCATCGATGAGCTGGATGCCGAAGTCATTGCCGAGGAAGAACTCGGCTGAGCCTCCTCAGCCGGCCGAGCCGGAAAATCCTGCCTCAGGGTTGAGTGGCTCCGTGGGGTGACCACGTACCATGGCCAGGATGGTTGTGCCCGCACGCGCAACACCGTGATCCATCTCGAAAGGCAGTTCGATGTTCCCTGAAGGCATGGACATGAATGCTCTGCTGCAACAGGCGCAGCAGGTGCAGGCTCAACTCCAGCAGGCTCAGAAGGATCTTGAGGCCACTGAGTTCAAGGGCAGCGCCGGTGGCGGTCTTGTCGAGGCCACCGTGAAGGGCAGCGGCGAACTCGTTGGCCTGGTCATCAAACCCGAGGCCATCGACCCCGAAGACCTCGAGGGCCTCGCGGATGTCGTGCTCGCTGCAGTGCGCGACGCGTCCGCCCAGGCCACCTCCCATGCCCAGACCGTGATGCCGAACCTGGGATCGCTGGGTCTGTGACGTGTATGACGGACCCGTCCAGGACCTGATCGACGAGCTGGGCAGGCTGCCGGGCATCGGGCCCAAGAGCGCCCAGCGCATTGCCTTCTGGCTTCTCGACCAGCCGCAGGCCGATGTCGAGCGGCTCGCCCAGGTGCTCAGCACGGTGAAGGCCAACACCCATCTGTGCTCGGTCTGCTTCAATGTCACCGATTCCGATCCGTGCCGAATCTGCCGGGACCCTCGCCGCGACCACGGCTCCATATGTGTCGTGGAGGAGTCCAAGGATGTCATCGCCATCGAGCGGACGCGTGAATTCCGTGGCCTCTACCACGTCCTGGGTGGCTCGATCAGTCCCATCGACGGTCGTGGCCCCGGCGATCTTCGTATCGCCGAGCTGGTGCGACGGCTGTCGGACCCTCAGGTCACCGAGGTCATTCTGGCCACCGATCCCAATCTTGAAGGGGATGCGACAGCCACCTACATCGCCCGGCTGCTCGCCGACACCCCCGGCATCCGGATCAGCCGGCTCGCCTCCGGTCTGCCTGTGGGCGGCGACCTCGAGTACGCCGACGAGGTGACTCTCGGGCGTGCCTTCAGCGGCCGGCGCTATGTCGACAAGACCGCCTGAGCGGTGGGGTCGGCAGGGCCGGCATGTGAGTCGGAATCAGTCCCTCGACGCCGATTTTCAGGAATCTCTGTGCACATCGAACGGCGAGGTGACGGCCGTGTAACAGCGGAGGGCGTCCCGCAGATATCTCCGCTTGTGCGGTGCCTGATCTCTAAACTATTTCGTAGATGCGGACGCTCACGCGTTTCAGAACCGCATCTGCGGAGTTACCGTTAAGTTACTTTGGTCGTACCAATCTTCCATTCGAGACATCGGACGCCTAACGTTCTGTGTCGAGGGGGGACAACAGGCCAACCGGCCCAGTCCTCGCACCGAACCGCTCGATCGGGGTTCGGGCCCCTGCGGTACGGCCGGATGATTGCAAGATCTGGTCCCGCGTTCTGATCCGGAGGGTCGACACCCCGGGCAGAGCCAAAAGAGCACGCTGACCCGGTGCGGCACTCCATCCAGGAGCCCGCACAGCAACACAAGCAACTGTTCTGTATTTCTCAGCACAGCTCATATTCAGATCGAACTCCGGGACCACAGGTCTCAGCATCACGCACCATGTGATGCTGCACCACGGAATTCCTTCCAGATCGCCTGAACACGAGGCGATTCTTGGGAAATTCAAGTGATGTATGCCATCCGTGTGGACGGTTGCGCCCTTTTCAGGGTTTCCGCTCCTCGGAAGACGCCGGTGAATCGCGACATTTTCGGTTATTCCGAATGGATCCAGAAATCCTGGATCAGTACAAAAACCCTCGCGGATCCACCAGTAGGCGCTGGCTCGGAGTTGCAGTACGCAGGCCTACCTGCGGCACAACCCAAAGAGCACAACTCAACACAAATCGGGCGGAATTGTCACCGCATGAACCGAGAAGACAACTCCTCGGTGGTGGCCCGCCATCAACCAGCACATCGTGGAGGAAAACAGCATGACCAGGAAGATTGCTTTTTACGGCAAGGGCGGCATCGGCAAGTCCACGACCCAGCAGAACACCGCTGCGGCCATGACTCACTTCTACGACAAGAACGTGTTCATCCACGGCTGCGACCCCAAGGCTGATTCCACCCGCCTCATCCTCAACGGCAAGCCCCAGGAGACCCTGATGGACGTGCTCCGCCAGGAAGGCGCCGAGAAGGTCACCAAGGAGAAGGTCATCAAGACCGGTTACAACGGCATTCAGTGCGTTGAGTCCGGTGGCCCTGAGCCAGGCGTCGGTTGCGCCGGCCGTGGAGTCATCACCGCCATCGACCTGATGGAGAAGAACAAGGCCTACACCGACGACCTGGACTTCGTCTTCTTCGACGTCCTCGGCGACGTTGTCTGTGGCGGTTTCGCCATGCCCATCCGTGACGGCAAGGCCCAGGAGGTTTACATCGTCGCGTCCGGCGAGATGATGGCCATCTACGCCGCCAACAACATCTGCAAGGGCCTGCTCAAGTACGCCAAGCAGAGCGGTGTGCGTCTCGGCGGCATCGTCTGCAATTCCCGCAAGGTCGACCGCGAGCAGGAATTCCTCGAGGAGTTCACTGCTGCCATCGGCACCAAGATGATCCACTTCGTACCCCGCGACAATGTGGTGCAGAAGGCTGAGTTCAACAAGAAGACCGTTGTCGAATACGACGACCAGGAGAACCAGGCCAAGGAATACGGCGAATTGGCTCGCAAGATCATTGAGAACGAGGACTTCGTCGTTCCGCATCCCCTCTCCATGGATGCTCTGGAGGCAATGGTTGTCAAGTACGGCATTGCCGACTAATTCGACCGACCTCGTAATCCACCAGAAATGAGGATCTGATCATGCCTTACCATCTTTTCAAGTGCAGCGAATCAATTCCTGAGCGTGAACATCACGCGGTCATTAAGGGTGAGAACGACGACCTCACCGACGCCCTTCCGCTCGGTTATCTCAACACCATTCCGGGAACCCTGTCAGAGCGTGGTTGCGCTTATTGCGGCGCCAAGCACGTGATCGGTACGCCGATGAAGGATGTCATCCACCTGAGCCACGGCCCGGTTGGTTGCACATATGACACCTGGCAGACCAAGCGCTACATCAGTGACAACAACGACTTCCAGTTGCATTACACCTTCGCCACCGACATGAAGGAACAGCATGTCGTGTTCGGTGCCGAGGATCGGCTGCGCAACTCCGTCAAGGAAGCCTTTGCCGCATTCCCAGACATCAAACGGATGACCATCTACCAGACCTGCGCGTCGGCACTCATCGGTGACGACATCGAGGCCTTGGCCAATGAGATCATGGAGGAGATGCCGGACGTCGACATCTTCGTCTGCAACTCACCTGGTTTTGGCGGCCCCTCTCAGTCCGGCGGTCACCACAAGATCAACATCGCCTGGGTCAACAACAAGGTCGGCACCGTCGAGCCCGAGATCAAGAGCGACTACGTCATCAACTACGTGGGTGAGTACAACATTCAGGGCGACCAGATCGTCATGAGTGACTACTTCAAGCGCATGGGCATTCAGGTGCTGTCGACCTTCACGGGCAACGGTTCCTACGATGATCTTCGCGCTATGCACAAGGCGAAGCTCAACGTCTTGGAGTGCGCCCGTTCCGCGGAGTACATCTGCAACGAGCTGCGCGTTCGCTACGGAATCCCCCGCCTGGACATCGACGGTTTCGGTTTCGAGCCGTTGTCCACCTCGCTGCGCAAGATTGGCCTGTTCTTCGGCATCGAGGACCGCGCAGAGGCCATCATCAAGAAGGAGCGGGACCGCTGGCAGCCCGAGCTGGACTGGTACAAGGCTCGGCTCACCGGCAAGAAGGTCTGCCTGTGGCCCGGTGGTTCCAAGTTGTGGCACTGGGCCAACGCCATTCACGAGGAGATGGGCGTCGAAGTCGCCTCGGTGTACACCAAGTTCGGTCACCAGGGCGACATGGAGAAGGGCATTTCCCGTTGCGAGGCGGGTGCTCTGGCGATCGATGACCCGAACGAGCTCGAGGGCGTCGAGGCCATGGAGGACATCCAGCCCGATTGCATCTTCACCGGCAAGCGTCCTGGTGAGGTTGCCAAGAAGATGCGCGTTCCCTACCTGAACGCTCATGCCTACCACAACGGTCCCTGGAAGGGCTTCGAGGGCTGGGTGCGCTTCGCGCGCGACGTCTACGATGCGATCTACTCCCCGATCCATGAGCTCTCCCTGCTGGACATCAGCAAGGACGAGATCCCCACGGACAAGGGCTTCATGACACGGCAGATGCTGTCCGATGTCGACCTTCCCGACGAGGTGCGCAATGACCCGACGCTGCACCCCTACACCGGTTCATTCGACTCCGTGACTCCGTTGCTGAGCCGCGAGTACCCCGAAATGGTCCTGACCGAACCTGCTGAGACGGCTGAGAAGTCGGCTGAAGCAGACGAAGTCGTGGCCTGAGAGAGATACAGACATGACTGACGAAGAGTGCCAGGAGCACATGGCCGAGCTTCTCGACCACATCATGAAGAAATGCCTGTGGCAGTTCCACTCCAGGGCATGGGACCGCGAGCGCCAGAACGAGAACATCCTGGACATGACCACCAAGTTGTTGTGCAACCAAGAGGTGGACCTCAGCACTCCGGAACAGCGCTGCTACTACGCGGATGCCGATGAGCTCGCGCGGGCCTATCACAACGAGTTCTCATGGATTGCCGATCTGGGCAACGAGGAGATCCAGCAAGTGATGAAGGCACTGCACGAGGAACTCGACCGCCAGACGATCACCGAATCGCTCAACGCGGAACTCACCGAGACCCTCTACTAGCCCGCCACCACGAACACGAACGGAGATAACCATGGATACCGATACGGCTACGCCGACGGATTCGTGTCAACTGGTTGAGAAAGAACGTTCCGGGGTCATCAACCCCATCTTTACCTGCCAGCCTGCAGGTGCCCAGTACGCAAGCATCGGCGTCAAGGATTGCCTTGGGCTGGTGCACGGCGGTCAGGGCTGCGTGATGTTCGTCCGGCTCATGTTCTCCCAGCATTTCAAGGAGAGCTTTGAGCTGGCGTCCACCTCGCTCCACGAGGATGGCGCTGTGTTCGGAGCCCTCAACCGGGTTGAAGAAGGCGTCGATGTCCTGCTCAGCAGGTACCCCGACGTCAAGGTGGTGCCGATCATCTCGACCTGCTCCACCGAGGTGATCGGCGACGACATCGATGGTGTCGTCAACAAGCTGGAGGAGGGCCTTCTCAAGGAGAAGTTCCCCGACCGCGAGATCCACCTGATCCCGATCCACACGCCGAGCTTCGTCGGTAGCATGATCACCGGCTACGACCTGACGGTCGAGGAATTCGTCAAGCACTTCGCGACGAAGACTGAGCCCAGCGACAAGATCAACCTCATCACCGGATGGGTCAACCCGGGTGATGTCACCGCGCTCAAGCATCTGCTGGCCGAGATGGACATCGACGCCAATGTGCTGTTCGAGATCGAGAGCTTCGACGCCCCACTGATGCCTTCGGGCAATCACGTGGCCCACGGCGAGACGACGATCGACGACCTGCGCGACACCGCCAATGCCAAGGGCACCATCGCCCTGAACCGCTACGAGGGCGGCAAGGCTGCTCAGTACCTTGAGGACGAATTCGACGTTCCGGCGATCATCGGGCCCACCCCGATCGGCATCCGCAACACCGACACCTTCCTCAAGAACCTCAGCACGATGACCGGTAAGCCGATTCCGGAGTCCTTGGTGGAGGAGCGGGGTGTGGCTCTCGATGCCCTCACCGATCTCACCCACATGTTCTTCGCGGACAAGAGGGTTGCCATCTACGGCAACCCAGACCAGGTGATCGGCCTTGCTGAGTTCTGCATCGACCTCGAAATGAAGCCGGTGCTGCTGCTGCTCGGTGATGACAATTCCAGTTACGCCGACGATCCCCGGATCAAGGCTCTGCAGGAGAATGTCGAATTCGGCATGGAGATCGTCACCAATGCCGACCTGTGGGACCTGGAGAACCGGATCAAGAACGAGGGGCTGGAACTCGACCTCATTCTCGGTCATTCCAAGGGACGCTTCATCTCCATCGAGGAGAAGATCCCGATGGTGCGGGTGAGCTTCCCGGTCTACGACCGCGCCGGACCATACCGGCACCCCCTTGTCGGCTACGCCGGCGCCATTCACCTGGCTGAGGAAATGGCGAACGCGCTGTTCACCGACATGGAGTACAAGAAGAGCAAGGAGTGGCTGCTCAACGTCTGGTGACGTTGATCGCAGACATTGCTCAATCGTGTGGCGCCCGCGGCTCCCTGGCCTAGCGGGGGCGGCGCGCGCCCCCACCGACGGCCCCGCCGAACCCCCCGGCAAACGGCGGAGAAGGGGGTGGGGGGCCAGCATC
>NZ_JBDNTB010000001.1:0-2890 GCF_047719395.1 Propionibacterium sp. | reverse complement strand
CCGGTCCGCCCCCCCCCCCCCCCCGCCCCCCGCGCGGCGGGGGGGGGGGGGGGGCGGCGGGGGGGGGGGGGGGGGGGCCCCCCCCCCCCCCCCACACTGAGCAGGACGGCAGAGATCCCCGCTGAAAGCGCTGTTGATCGGGATGCCCGCTGACCAGGACCCATCTGTTCACAACTATGGGATGGGGGCATTTCCGCCGGTACAGGATCGACTGCCGCAGCTTTTCGCAAAGGCCATTTCAGAGTTCACAAAGATACCCATCCACATCTTTTGAGGAAGATCAATGACCCAGATCGCTTATACGCAACGAGTGTGCGACGACCAGGCGGCCATTGGATCTTTTCTCGAGTCCCAACGCATAGGCGTCCTCGGGCTCGAAACACCCGATGGCCCTTATGCCGTCCCCGTGAATTTCTTGTGGCACCGGGGCGCCATCTACTTCCACGGCATGGGTTCCGGCCGCAAGGTGGATGTGCTGCGTGGTGGCCCGCGAGCCTGCTTCACGGTCTTCCATGAAGACGGCACGGTGACCGATCCGATGCCCTGCCACGCAGACACTGCCTACACCAGCGTGCTGGTCTTCGGCGACGCCGAGGAGATCAGCGATCCCGCAGAATCCGCCGAAATCCTGCAGCTGCTGGTGGAGAAATTCCTGCCGGGGCAGTACAACAACCGGTTGACCGGAAAACTCGTCGAAAACTATCGCTCCGGAATGGACAACCGTCCGGTGGCAGTCTTCAAAATCTCTCCCACGCAGATCACCGCCAAACAGAACCGCGCCGATCAGGCAGACATCTTCGAGCCGCAGGCCTGAACGGCAGAAAGCGAATCCGACATGTCGACGATCACTCCCATTCCCGAACTCGTGGGAATCACGAGTCACACCGAATACGACAATGGCTTGCTGCGCGAGTGCAGCCTCAATGAACGCAATGTGATCCACACCTCGGTGGGTGACCTGGTGCCGCATTTCTCTTCCCCCGACGAGCGCTCCAAGGACCTCAAGTCGATTTCCTACTACGAGTCCGGTGCCATCCGCAGCATCAGCCTGGACAAGCAGACCGAGGTGTCCACGCCGATCGGGGAATTCCCTGCCGAATTGGTGACCTTCTACGAGGACGGCACGATGGACAGTGTCTTCCCGCTGAACGGCCAGATCGGATTCACCTGGTCCGAGAAGGACGAGGAGAGGCTCGCCGAGAGCTATTCCTTCGAGTTCTCCTTCGACACCATCACAGCGAAGACGATCGGGGTGCGCTTCTTCCACAGCGGGGCGGTCAAGAGCCTCATCTGGTGGCCCGACGAGATCGTCCAACTGGATACGCCGACGGGCAAATATCCCGCGCGCACCGGAATTCGGCTCTTCGAGGATGGGCGGCTCCGCTCCTTCGAACCCGCTGTGCCCATCATCATGAAAACCCCGGTCGGAATCGTGCAGGCCTTCGATGTGGAAGCCGTCACCATCGACGCCGACGAGAATTCGGTGCGCTTCGACCATGAGGGTCATCTCGCCCATCTGGCGACGGCTGGCGACGTGATCATCGCCGGCCCGACGATCGGGCGGAAGCGGATTTCTTCGCTCACCCGGATGGCGCTGGGGGAGGACAAGCCGGTGAAATTGTCGATCTCCATCGATTTCGGGCCGGACACCGTGACTTTCGACAACGGTGAGGAGAAGGCCAGTTTTTCCATCAGTGAGAATCGCTTCCTCGTGATGCCCGATATCTCCACCGATGGGCTCAGCGCGTGTGATCTGGGTTGCGATTCGTGTGATCTCGGATGCGCATAGGCCGCGGGCAATCGACATCAGATCTGGCCATATTCAAACTTGCCGGACGACAAGGAGTGGACATGTTGAAGGTCGCTGCACTGGTTGACGAGAAGTCGGGGAAAGTCACCCGCCCGCAAGGTCCCGGTCTGCTGAGGGTCTACGAGCGTGCCGGTGACGAGTGGATCTGCTCCAGGCAGATGAGTTATTCCTGTGCGGGATGCGCCAACATGTTCGACGTCCGCGCCTATTTGGAAACCATTGCGGAATGGCTCGGTGACTGCAAGATCGTGGCCGCCGGCGCGGGAAACGGATATTTCCGGGTGATTTTCGGCTCTCTGGGCGTGGCGCTGTGGGCGGTGCGCGGCACACCCGACAAGTTCATCGATCAGATCGTGGACTTCTATGCCAAGTCCGCTGCGGAGGAAGCCGCCAAGGAGGACGAGGAGAAGGAATTAGCCGCTGCCATCGAGCCCGTTCCCGGGCACACCGGCCACTATCGCATCGACCTGCGCGAGGCGATGAAGCTGAAGGGCGTGCACAATTCCCGTCGTGTGCTGCTGCCATTCTTCACCGACGCACATTTCGAACGTCTCGACATCATCTGCGACCACGTGCCGAAGTGGTTCGAATACGAACTTCCCGAATTGGGCCTGCGCTCTCTCGTCGAGTCGCAGTCCGATTTCATCCGGGTCCACGTGTCTCCGACCGCTGAGCGGCGGGACGGGCGCTTCGTCATCGACAAGAGCTACGACCGTGCATCCTCAGGGGGTTGCGGCGGCGGGTGCGGTGGCGGGGGAGAAGAAGATGTCGCTCTGCTGCTGATGCCCCAGGTGCGCAAGGCCGAGGCTGCCAGGGCACGCAAGGCCGAGGCCGGCGCTGCTGAAGACCACAAGGCCGGGGCCGCAGTCATTGAAGGCAGTGCCGGCAAGGCCGATTCTGCCGATGCGGAGGGGGCCGAGGCCGGGGTTGCAGTGGCGGAGAAGCCAGTCATGACCCTCGTGCCTGACAGCGATTCGGCAAACGGTGAGAAGACCGCGCCCAGGACGCCGCGTGGACTGCTGATGACTGATCATCCGTGTTTTGATGAGGCGGCGCGTGCGCGGTCTGCGCGGGTGCATT